>JBOHCP010000363.1:0-5720 GCA_050698875.1 Streptosporangiaceae bacterium
ATCCGCGGCGGTGCGGCCGACGCGGCCATCGCCGGCAAGCAGATCTACGCCGAGCAGCTCGCGGGCGAGCTGCGGCTGCCGATCATCCGGCTGGTCGAGGGCACTGGCGGTGGCGGCAGCGTGAAGTCACTCGAACAGCACGGCTACACCTATGTACCGGTGAACCCCGGCTGGGACCGCGTCGTGGACAACCTCTCGGTGGTGCCGGTCGTCGCGGCCGGGCTCGGCCCGGTGGCCGGCCTCGGCGCCGCCCGCCTGTGCGCCGCGCACCTGTCGATTCTGGTGGCGGCGACGTCGCAGCTGTTTGTCGCCGGACCGCCGGTGGTGAAGAGCGGCGCGGGCGAGGACGTCGGCAAGGAGGAGCTGGGCGGCGCGCGCGTTCATGCGAGGAACGGGGCCGTTGACCTGATCGCCGCTTCCGAGCTCGAGGCATTCGGGCTGATCCGGCGGTTCCTGTCGTACCTGCCGCCGAGTGCGTACGCACTGCCGCCGGTGCTGCCGCCAGCGGAGCGGGCCGACTCGCCTGACCGGCGGGACGAGGCGCTCCTGTCGGCCGTCCCGCGCGACCGGCGCAAGCCGTACGGAGTCCGCACGATCCTGGCCGCGGTGTTCGACGCCGGCTCGGTGCTCGAGGTGCAGCGCTACGGCGGCTCGATCGTCACCGCGCTGGCCAGGCTGGACGGCCACCCGGTGGGGGTGGTCGCCTGCGACCCGTACGTGGCCGGCGGCTGCATGACCGCCGAGGGCGCGGACGCGGTGATCCGGCTCGCTGATCTCTGCACGACATTCCACCTGCCGATCGTCACCCTCACCGACCAGCCGGGCCTGCTGATCGGCACCAGGGCCGAGCAGCGCGCCACCATAAGGCACGGAGTCCGGGCGATCAGCGCCGTCTACCAGGCCAGCGTGCCGGCCGCCGAGATCATCGTGCGGCGGGTGTTTGGCGTCGGCGGCGCTGGGCTGGTGAACCGGCACCGGCTGGTCCGCCGCTGGGCCTGGCCGTCGGCCGACTGGGGCTCGCTGCCGGTGGAGGGCGGGATCGAGGCCGCGTACCGGGCCGACCTCGAGGCGGCCGACGACCCGGCGGGGCTGCTCGCCGACATCAGGGCGCGGCTGGACGCGGTGCGCAGCCCTTTCCGCACCGCCGAGCGGTTCGGCGTCGAGGACATCATCGATCCGCGCGAGACCCGGCCGCTGCTGTGCGACTGGGTCCGCGACGCGTACGCGATCCTGCCGGTGCAGCCGGGGCGGCCGTCGTTCGGCACCCGCCCCTGATTACCCCGTTCCCTCCTCGTCGTCCTGGGCGAGCATGCGCGGCATGATGTCGGGATGACCATCATGACCCTGGACTTCTCCGTTGTTCCGGAGAGCGCGCGCCAGGCCGAGATCGAGCGCCTGTTCGACGCCATGACCGAGGCCAACCGGTCCGGCCGGTACTCGCGGCTGACCGTCGAGCGGCCGTGGTCGGCGCACAATCCGGTGCTGGAAGGTGAGTTCGCCGCGCCGGCCGCGATTCGCTGGTACCTGGAGCGTGAGCTCGGCCGGCTGGCGGAGGCCGGCGCGACGATCTCGGTCGGCCCCGGCAGGCCGGCGCTCGACCTGCACGACCCGGCGCTCGGCCCGGCGCTCGACGAGGCAAGCTCGGACCCGCGGCGCAAGAAGCTGTTCCTGTTCTCCCCGGAGCGGATGGCGCTGTCCATCGACCGGCTGCGGCACTACACCGGCACCCCGGCCGAGTCGTTCCAGCGGTACGTGCTGCTGACGAACTACGCCTGGCACCTGGCGGAGTTCCGGGCCGCGCTGCCGAACTGCCTCGGGCCAGACGCGCCTGACCGGCAGATGCCCGCCTGGCACTACCCGCTGCCCGGCCGGGCCGGGCTGACGATGGTCAACATCGGCGTGGGTCCGTCCAACGCCAAGACGCTGACCGATCACCTCGCGGTGCTGCGCCCGGATCTGGTGCTGATGATCGGGCACTGCGGCGGGCTGCGCAATCACCAGGAGATCGGTGACCTGGTGCTCGCGACCGCCTACCTGCGCGACGACCGGGTGCTCGACGACATCCTGCCGCTCAGCGTTCCCGTGGTTACCAATCACACGCTCAACACGCTGCTGCTCGATGAGGTCACCGCGCGCGGGCTGCGCTGCCGGATGGGCATCGTGTTCACCACCGCAAACCGTGACTGGGAGCTGAACCTGGGCTCGGTCGCCGAGCGGCTGCGGCTGTCCCGGGCCATCGCGGTCGACATGGAATCGGCGACAGTCGCCGCCAACGGATTCCGGTACCGGATCCCGACCGCCACGCTGCTCGCCGTCAGCGACAAGCCGCTGCACGCGATTCCGAAGCTCAGCTCGGAGGCACAGGACTTCTACGCCGCGTCGCGGCGGCAGCATGTCGAGATCGCCATCGCCGTCGCCGAGAAGGTGCGAGCGCTGTATCCCGGCGGGCTGCCGACGGCCGACATCCGGTCCGCAGACGAGCCGCTGCTCGGTCTCACCGAGACCGACCCGCCGGTTCCGCCGCCGACGCCCGGAACTCCAGTCATGAGGCACCCATGACGCCGTCGGCTCAGCGCGGCGCAGCGCCCGGTCAGGAGCGCTGCGGCGCCTCCGCCGGCTGGGCGGTCTGCGGGGGCTGCTCAGCCGCGTCCCGAGTGCTGTACCAGGACCGCCAGATGAGCCAGTAGACCGGCACCGCTCGCGGGATGTCGCGCAGACCAGGGATGAACTGCCGCTGCGCCAGCAAGTCGGAGTCCAGGGCCCGCTGCGCGGGCAGCGGGTGGCTCACGCTGCGCACGCGCACCATGAGGATGTGCGCGCCGACGATGGCGATGAGCGCGAGCGGCATGAGCACGATGTGCCACATGAACATCTGGCCGAAGTTCATCGCGTTCCCGATAGCGCCGATGCCGACGGCGTTGAAGGGTCCGCACCCTGGCCGCCACCTGCGCTCGTCGCCCTCCAGCGGTGCCGCCGCGGCCAGAGCCGGATCCTGGACCGCATCGGCCGGCGGCAGTTCCGCGGCAGCCCTGTCCGGGCACCGGATCAGCAGCGCCGCGCCGAACGGCACGACCATCACAGCGATGACGATGAGGTTGGCCAGCGAGATCTCCATCAACGACCGGTGCAGGTAGGTGCCCGGGCTGTTGAGATCCAGGGCACTCAGAGCTGCGTGATGCATGTCAGGCTCCAGCAATCGGCGCGATGGCCCGCCGTGACATCGGCAGAGCCCGCTGAGCGTCTCGGCCCCATCGGTGGGCCGGACAGTGTCGTCGGTCCCCCGGCGACGGAAGTTGGTCATCGGCCTGACTGTGACGGGAAACCTTGACGGGTGTTGTTAGCGCGGCGCACGATGTCACTGGTACACCGCAGATGACGTACCTTGTCCTCTCCGGGCCGGATCGCGCCCGCCGCTGCGATTTCTGGCGCGCACGATGAACTACCCGCACTGGCCCCCGCGGTGCGGGAAGAGTGCGGCACGCGCCGCGCACACCCACGGGGGACATGCTCTGCAACGGTGGAGGGCTGCATGCAGCTGAGGAAGAAAGTCATCCGCAGGACAGCCGCGCTGGTCGGGTTGATCGCATTACCGCTCGCGCTCGTAGTCGCGGCTGGAACAGCAGCCGCATCGGCCGGCACCACTCACGGGAACGGCGGCGTCACGACATCCAGTCTCGGAAACTCCCGGGCAACCTTCGCGGGCCCGGCCGCTACCGGCTGTGCCTCGGGTTGCTCCCTGCTCAGTGGGCCCAATGCCACACCCTCGACGGCGAATCCCACCGGAACGTCCGCGGGCGGAGGCGGCACCGGCACGCCGGAGTCCGACCCGGACATTCCGGTAGCGCCGCACTCACCGGTGCTGTCGAAGACCGGTCCCGACCCGGCACCGCCCACGGTGAGCTGCCAGCCGCCCGGCCGAGGATGCGACCGCGTCAGCCAGTTCTCCGGCGGCGCAGTCGGCGTGAAGGGCCTCAATGCGGTCGACAGCGCGACGCAGAGCACCAACGTCGACGGGCTTGACATCGAGCCCGCGGACCAGGGCCTGTGCGCCGGCAACGGCTACGTCGTCGAGAGCAACAACCTCGGCGAGATTCTCGTCCTCAACACCAAGTTGCACCGTGAATCGCCGGTCATTTCGCTCGACACGGTCATGGGCCTGACGAATCTCGGCTGGAGCAGCGGCGGCGACATCTCCTGCACCTACGACTACGCCAACGGCGGGCACTGGTTCATCACCGAGATCGTCTCGGCGAGCCCGGAGTCGGCCAGTGGCGCCTTCGCCGGCTGCTTCGCGGGCGTGGCCAATGCCTGCTATGAGGGCATCGCGGTGACGGCTGGCAACAGCCCGTTCGGGCCGTACAACGTCTACTACGCGCACGCAGACTACAACCCGGCTGAGCCCGGATACCCCTACCTGCTCAACGACTTCGCCAAGATCGCGACCAGCAGGGACGCGTTCCTGCTGTTCTACGACGAGTTCCCGCTCGTCACTCCCGGTCTCGGCGGCGGCGGCTTCAACGGCGCGCAGGAGTTGGCGTTCAACAAGAACGCGCTCGAGCGCGGCGAGCCGACCACGCTCTCGGACGGGCGGCCCAACCCTGCGTTCACGATGGCCATCGAGAACATGGGTCTGCTGCCAACACCCAACGGGACATGCACATCCGACGACCAGTTCCATGCGCCAGGAATCACCTGCTGGTACTCGGTGATCCCGGCAGCGCCGCCGGACCCGTCTCAGTACGACAACAGTCACGGCGGCTCGGCGTTCATGCTCGAATCGCTCGACTTCTACGGCAGCGGCGACAACCGCCTCGCGGTATTCGACTGGACCGGGCTCGGCAACCTGAATAGCTGGAACTGCTCGAGCTGCGCGGGGATCCGCTTCGGCGGCCAGCTGTTCTCCGGCGTGAACTCCTACATCGACGTGGGAGCGCTGGCCCCGCAGAAGGCCGGGCCGATACCGCTCGGTGATGAGTGCGGCGCCGCAAGCCTCAGCGTCGGCTCGCCACCCCCGGCGAGCTGCCCCGAGGGCGGCATCGCGACCAACGGTGACAACTTCACCGAGGCCTCGCAGGCCGGGGGCCAGCTGTGGGGTGCCATCTCCACGGAGGTCGATCAGACATTCGCCTCAGAAGCGACGCCAGAATTGCACCAGGGCGCCGCGTACTGGGTCATCGGCACGACCACCTTCGACTGGTTCGGGTCCTTCAGCCTGACGAGCCAGGGTTATGTCTCGGCCGCGCACGAAGAACTCGAGTTCCCGGCTATGGCCGCGGAAGGCTATCCGTGGCAGGACGGCGGTAACGGCGCCGCGATCCTGTCGGCCTCGCTGTCTGGCAACGGCGGGCCTACCGGCGCCGACAACGGCGGGTTCTACCCGAGCACGGCATTCGGCCGGGTGACCAGCTTCTCGGGCGGTCTGCTCGGATCGACGATGAACATCGCCGACCTCGGTCAGTCACCGGCGGATGGTTTCACCGAGTACCAGGGCTTCCCAGGCCCCACCCGGGCCCGCTGGGGCGACTACGGCGCCGCGACCTTCCTGCCATGGTCGGGCGGCAAGATTTACTTCGCCACCAACTACATTCAGTCCCCGAACTGCACAGGGGCCGCCTTTACCCTGACGCTCGGGACCTGCAGCGGCACCAGGGATGGTTTCGCCAACTGGGGCACCTCGGTGAACTCCGTCGTTCCGTAACTACTCAATCAATCACCAGCGT
>JBOHCP010000364.1:0-5706 GCA_050698875.1 Streptosporangiaceae bacterium
AGCAGCGGCCCGCGGTTTCCAGGTCGACGACGACCGGGAGCGCCTGCAGCTCCTCGACCGACATCTGCTTGATCATCCGGTGCTCCTTGTGCTCACGGCTGACGCAACAAGACGACAGTGTCAGGCTCTTCTCAACATGACGATTGTGCCGGGACTCAACGCGATTATCAACTCTGCCCCGCACGCGCCGGGAACTCTGTTGCAATGTTGAGTCTGTCTGATACTGTCGCTCAGTGAGCGATGCCACCGCCCGCGGCGGGGATAACGGCCTGCCGAAGCGACGCGTCACGTTCAACATGCTGGTGGGGTATAACGTGACCTTTTTCCGCCGGGTGCTTGCCGAGACCCAGGCCGAGTTCGGTGCCGCCATGGGCGGCTGGTCCCCCGCCAGCGTGTCCGCAGCCGAGCGATCCTGGGAAGGTCGGCGAGTCCGCAAGTTCGACTCCGACGAGATCGCCCGCATCGCGGACCATTTCGGCGTGCCCCTGCTTGCGATGCTCCTGCCACCGGTCGACGCCGGGACCGCCGTCGACTACGTCTTTGACTTCGGGTCGGACACGCCGGCCGGGCTCGCCGACCTGCTGCGGAGCCTGTCACCCCCCTGGAGCCAGCAGGAAAGCCTGGCAATGACTGCCTACCGGGAGCGGCTGATGGCTCTCGGGGAGAAGGCCGCCAGCATTGGCTATGACCCGGTCGCCATGGAAGTGCTGCGCCGCGCGCGGAGCGAGGCTGACCGGATGCTAACCACGGCCCGCGGCCAGGTGACGCAGGTGACCGATGACGCGGTTACCCGCGCCAAGGCGCTGGAACTCGACGCTCAGGAGCGTCATCGTGCTGCGATGGGGTCGCTCGTCCGGTCTCGCGAGGAACTAGAGAAGCGGGTCGAGGACCTGCGGGCGTTCGAGCGGGATTACCGGAGCCGCATGGTCGCCTACTTTGAGGGCATGATCAGGGATCTCCAGTCCGGCGCCGCTGACAGCAGCGTGTTCCCGGCCGTCGGCCAGGACCCGCGGCAGCAGGCACCGCAACCGCCGCCGGACGGTGCCCCGTGACCGTGAGCACCTACAAGCGATGCAAGTGCCGCGGCGAGGACGGCAGGGAGCTGGGCGCAAGCTGCCCCAGGCTCCGTCGCTCCGACGGATCGTGGAACCCGCGCCACGGTGACTGGTACTTTGCGCTGGAACTGCCCCGCGGTGCAGGCGGAAAGCGTCGCTCCCGGCTGCGGCGCGGCGGTTTCGCCGCGCAGGCCGAAGCACTCGCGGCGGGTGAGCGCGCCAGGGATCAGGTGCGCCGCGGCGGCGACCCGTCCGCCAGGCACACCACTGGCGGGTTCCTCGCCGACTGGCTGGCAGCGCGGCCGGACCTGAAAGGCACCACCCGCCGTAACTACGGGCTGATCATCAGCACCTACCTGGTGCCGCTCCTCGGTCACATCGGCCTGGATGCTCTCCGGCCGTCGCACGTGACGGGCATGATTGCCGCGATCGAGACGTGGAACGCGGAGCTGGCCGCTGGCCGGCCGGTGCGCAAGTACCAGCGGCACGTCGGCCCGGCCTCGATGCAGCGGATACGGGCGTGCCTGCGCGCCGCGCTCAACGACGCTGTAGACCAGGGCCTCATCGCGTACAACCCGGCAGCGCGCGTGCGGATGGCTCCGGAGAAGCGGCAGCGCCCCGTGGTATGGACGACCGAGCGCAAGGCGTCGTTCTGGACCGCCTACGAGGAACGGATCACAGCTGCCAGGGCAGCATCACCCGCCCGGCATGTCAGCGCGTTCGCGATCTGGCGGCACATGTCGCTGCGCCCGGCACGGGTGATGGTGTGGCTCCCGCAGGACACGGGCGCTTTCCTCGACTACGCGTCCAGGCACCGGCTCTCAGCGCTATTCGATCTACTGGCCAGCACGGGCATGCGCCGGGGCGAAGGCTGCGGCCTGCCGTGGACTGATGTTGACCTGACCGCGGCCGAGCTGACGGTGACAACAGAGCGGGTGCAGGTCGGCTGGCAGCCAGTCGAAGACGAGCCCAAGTCCGAGGCCGGCAAGCGCGTCATCGCGCTCGACAAGGCTACTGTGGCTGCCCTGCGCGCCCACCGTAAGCGCCAGCTCGCCGAACGGCTCGCATGGGGCGACGCGTGGGCAGAGTCCGGCAAGGTGTTCGCCCGCGAGGACGGCAGCGCGCTGCACCCGGCAGTGCTGACGCTGCTGTTCGAGCGCCTGTCGTTCGCTGCGGGCCTGCCACCGGTCGGCCTGCATGCGCTCCGCCATGGCGCCGCCACCTACGCTTTGGCGGCAGGCGTTGATGTGAAGCTGGTCCAGGAGCGCCTCGGCCATAGCACCAGTACGCTGACCCGCGACGTCTACACCTCGGTGCTCCCGGACGTTGCCCGGGCGGCCGCCGAGGCTGCTGCGGCGATCATCCCGAGGAGGCGCGCGACGTGAGCGTCCGGGAGTCCCTGCGGAGTCCGCACGGACAGCGTGATGCCCTCGCCGTACGGCAGGGCTGGCTTGCACCGGACGACGGACTCCGCCCTGACGTGCGGGAATGGAATAAAGCGGCGGACGGGAACGATGTCGGCATAGCATGCCGCTGCCTTGTAAACGGCAGGTCAGCGGTTCGATCCCGCTCACCGGCTCGCATCCGCATGCAATTACCAGTACATCGCGTGAGTGAGGCCCTCACGGGACATGCCCAGCCAGGCCGTCCGCCCGTCCGAGCCGGGCCATGCCCGCAGATCAATGGCCCGGATGCTGCTTCTTAGCCGTTTGTGAGTCTCGCGGAGGAAGCTCGCGGCCACTCCTCGCCCGCGGCTGGCTGACCGGGACGGTCAGGCAGGTGCGATCCCTGGAATGCCGAGTGCCCGGACTTCTTGCCTGAGTTGCTGGGCGCCGGTGTAGTGCACCGCGTTGATGCTCAGCGCGCGGGCTGCCTCGACGTTGCGCGGTGAGTCATCGGTGAAGACCGTCGCTTCGGGAGCAAGACCGTAGCGGTCAAGGAGGATCTGGAAGATCCGCGGGTCCGGCTTGGCGACACCCTCCAGGCCGGAGATCACGTGACCGTCGAACCAGCTCATGAACGGAAACCGGGCCGACCGGATCAGGAAAGCCTGCGGCTCCATGTTGCTCAGCGCGTAACAGCGGGTGCCTGCTGCTCGCACCTCGGCAATTAGGCGGACCACCTGGTCGCACTGGCCAGCTGCCGTCTGCTCGCCACGCTCTGCCCACGCCATGATCATGTTCCGATAGTCTGGGTGGCACGACGCAAGGCGCTCGCATGACGCTGTGATGTCTGCGCCGAGGTCGTGCTGGCGATGCCAGTCAGGGGTGCAGATTCGGTTCAGGAAGTTCTCCATCTCCCCCGGATCGGAGAACAGCTGCCGGTAGAGATGCCGTGGATCCCAGTCGATCAGCACCCCGCCAAGGTCGAAGGCCACCGCGCTAGTCTCGTTTCCGGCCACGGCGTCAGTATCCACGTGTGAGCAGACGTGGCCAATCCGATCGGGCGACGGTTCGATCCCGCTCACGGGCTCCAGCGTCTCGGTCACGGGCCGACGTAGGCCGCGAGGTGCTCGCCGGTGAGCGTGGAGCGGGTGGCGACGAGGTCGGCGGGTGCGCCTTCGAAGACGATCCGGCCGCCGTCGTGGCCGGCACCGGGGCCGAGGTCGATGATCCAGTCGGCGTGTGCCATGACCGCCTGGTGATGCTCGATGACGATGACCGACTTGCCGGAGTCGACGAGCCGGTCGAGCAGGCCGAGCAGGTGCTCGACGTCGGCGAGGTGGAGGCCGGCGGTCGGCTCGTCGAGGACGTAAACGCCGCCCTTCTCGGCCATGTGGGTGGCCAGCTTGAGCCGCTGCCGCTCGCCGCCGGACAGCGTCGTCAGTGGCTGGCCGAGGCTCAGGTAGCCGAGCCCGACGTCGGCCAGCCGGTCGAGAATCTTGTGCGCGGCAGCGTTACTGCCGGCGCCGGAGCCGAAGAACTCCCTGCCCTCGGCGACCGGCATCGCCAGCACCTCGCTGATGTCCCTGCCGCCGAACTTGTAATCCAGCACATCGGCCTGGAAGCGCTTGCCCTCGCACTCCTCGCAGACGGTGGCGACGCCCGCCATCATCGCCAGGTCGGTGTAGATGACGCCGGCGCCGTTGCAGCTGGGGCAGGCGCCCTCGGAATTGGCGCTGAACAGGGCCGGCTTGACGCCGTTGGCCTTCGCGAACGCCGTGCGGATCGGGTCGAGCAGTCCGGTATAGGTCGCCGGGTTGCTCCGTCGCGAGCCGCGGATCGGAGTCTGGTCGATGGACACGACCCCGTCCCGCCCGGCCACCGAGCCGTCGATCAGCGAGCTCTTGCCGGAGCCCGCTACGCCGGTGATCACGACGAGCACGCCGAGCGGAATATCGACGTCGACGTCCCGCAGGTTGTGGGTACGGGCGCCGCGCACCGCCAGCACTCCCGAGGTCTCCCGCACCGATGGCTTGAGGGAGGCGCGGTCGTAGAAGTGCTGCCCGGTGAGAGTGCCGCTGGCACGCAACTCCTCGACGGTGCCCTCAAACACCACTTCCCCGCCCTCGGTGCCAGCCCGCGGGCCGAGGTCGACGACGTGGTCGGCTATCCCGATCGCTTCCGGCTTGTGCTCCACGACCAGCACGGTGTTTCCCTTGTCGCGCAGCCGCAGCAGCAGGCCGTTCATCCGCTGGATGTCGTGGGGGTGCAAGCCGATCGTCGGCTCGTCGAAGACGTAGGTGATGTCGGTGAGCGAGGACCCGAGGTGCCGGATCATCTTGGTGCGCTGCGCCTCGCCGCCAGAAAGGGTGCCCGACGAGCGGTCGAGGCTGAGATAGCCCAGCCCGATCTCGACGAACGAGTCGAGGGTTCGCTGCAGCGACCCCAGCAGCGGACCGACGGACGGTTCGTCCAGCTCCCGCACCCACTCGGCAAGGTCGCTGATCTGCATCGCGCAAGCGTCGGCGATGTTGATCCTCTTGATCTTCGACGAGCGCGCCCCTTCGCTGAGCCGGGTGCCGCCGCACTCCGGACAGGTGGTGAAGGTGACCGCCCGCTCTACGAAGGCCCGGACATGCGGCTGCATCGCATCGACGTCCTTGGACAGGAACGACTTCTGGATCCTCGTGATCAGCCCCTCATAGGTCATGTTGATGCCCGCGATCTTCATCCTGACCGGCTCGCGATGGAGGAAGTCGTGCAGCTCTTTCTTCGTGTACTTCTGGATCGGCTTGTCCGGGTCGACGAATCCGGAGGCGCTGTAGAGCCGGTAGTTCCAGCCGCCTGTCTGATAGCCGGGGATGGTGAGGGCGCCGTCGCTGAGCGACTTGCTGTCGTCGTAGAGCTGCGAGAGGTCGATGTCGTTGACCGTGCCCCGGCCCTCGCAGCGCGGGCACATGCCGCCAGCGCGGGTGAAGGTCTTCCGCACGGTCGTGCCCGCACCGCGTTCGATCGTGATCGCACCGCTCGCCCGGATTGAGGGGACGTTGAAAGAGAACGCGTTCGGCGAGCCGATGTGCGGCTGACCGAGTCGGCTGAACAGGATGCGCAGCATCGCGTTGGCGTCGGTGGCGGTGCCGACCGTGGAGCGGGCGTGGGCGCCCATCCGCTGCTGGTCGACGATGATCGCGGTCGTTAGTCCCTCGAGCACGTCGACCTCTGGCCGAGCCAGGGTCGGCATGAAGCCCTGCACGAAGGCGCTGTAGGTC
>JBOHCP010000365.1:0-5699 GCA_050698875.1 Streptosporangiaceae bacterium
GGACCCAGGGCCACACCTGGACCCAGATCGGAAACCGGCTCGGCATCACCCGCCAGGCCGCCCAGCAACGCTTCGGCCATGATCCTCTGCTTCAGGCTTGACACAGGCTACTCACGCGGTGACATGCCCGGCTTCCCTGATCGTTCCCCCGCATGGATGCCTGTTTGGTGTTGCTCCAGCAACACCAGATCGGCATTCATGAGCGGCGCGGGCGGGCGGGCGGACCGGCGCAGGCGGGCGTAGGCGAGCCGGTACGAGTGAATGCGACCGGCGGCGGGTGAACGCGGGCGGCTGCGGACCGGCGGACGGCCGTGTCTTGAGCGGACCCCGTTCCCGGGTCTTGAATGGTTTCCTAACGGACCGGGACTTAATGCCAGCGGCCCGGCCGAGCGCGAGACAGGAGGCGGCGATGGCGCCGCGCGTATCGAGTGAACTGCTGCTCGTGGGCAGCCTGCCGGCCGACTCGACCGAGACCGCGCTGCGGGCCGGCGGCGAGTACTTCGGCGACCTGGTGTTCGCGCTGCCGGACGGGGAGACCGGGCCGCGCGCCGCGTGGGTCGGCTATGAGCGGGAACGGCTCGTCCACAACACGCCCGGCGTCGACACCGTGCGGCAGACCGACTCGCCCAGTGGTATCCCCCGGCACGCCTACGAGACGCCGGTCTTCCAGATCCAGCGCGGTGTCAGCCAGCTGCACTGGGACACCTGGCCGCGCATCGACGATGCGATCGAGTCCTACCAGGTGTTCGCCAGGCTGCGAGCCGAGGGCGTCATTCGGGCCGGGTTGCGGTTCCAGATCGGCCTGCCGTTCCCGGCCAGCGCGCTGAACGGTTTCAAGGCCGACTACGGCGCCGACTACCCGATCGCCGGGCAGGCATTCGAGGACCTGGTCGCGCGCGAGCTCCGCCGGCTCACTGCCGCGATCCCGCCTGCCGACCTGGCGATTCAGTGGGACGTCTGCTACGAGGTGCTCGACATTGAAGGCGTGCTGGCCTGGACCGCGCCCGGCGCGTGGGAGCGGTTCACCGGGCCGGTCGGGCGACTCACCCGGCTCATCCCGAACGACGTCGTGGTCGGCTACCACTTGTGCTACGGCACCTTCCCCGAGTGGCCCATGTACGAGGCCCGCGACCTCGAGTTGCTCGTGCGGATGGCGAACTACGCGGTCACCCACTCGGGCCGCCGGGTCGACTGGCTGCATCTCGCCGGGCCCAAGTACCTGCGCAGCGAGGACGACCGGTTCTTCGCCCCGCTGGCCGGCCTCGCGCCCGGCAACGCGCGCGTGTACCTCGGCATCGCGCTGCCGGTCGACGGCAGCGCAGGGCTCAGTCGGCGGCACGCGACCGCATCGCGGTACCTCGACGACTTCGGCGTCGCGATGTACTGCGGGTTCGGCCGGCAGCCCGGCGCTGACGGCGACCTGACGATGCGCGAGCATGCGGGTTCCGTCCGCGCGCTCCGCGACTGACCGCGCCGCCGCAAACCCCTTTCAGGCAGGGCACGGGGTCGTCTCCCGACGCGGCTTTGCCAGGACGTCATGAAGCTCCGGCCACCCGCCCGGTCGCAGCCGGGCCGACGCCCGGGCGCGCTAGCGCCTCTAGCGCTGGCGACCGCGGTAGGTCCACGCGACTTCGCGCAGCCGCTGGTGGCTGCCGCGCATGACCTCTGCGCGGCCCGGCAGGTACGACTTGGCCAGCTTGGCCACCGAGGTGTAGTTGGTGTCGACGACGTTAGCCAGGGGCGCCTCGACCGCCTGGCTGATGAACTGGTAGGCATCCATCGCGGACAGCCCGGCCAGGTCTGCGACCAACTGCACCATGTCCGCCTGGGCGATGCGGAACGCGTCTTCCAGCGGTCGCGCCGAGCCGGTCGACATGATGTGCGTGTCGGACTCCAGCCGCGGCCACGGTGTCCGCTGACCCTTGATCAGGTCGACGACCAGCACCGTGTTCATCGCGCACTCCACAGCGACGCCGCACGTCTCGCCCTCGCCCTGCCGCGCGTGCCCGTCGCCTATCGACATCAGCGCGCCCTCGACGTTGACGCCGAGATAGCACGTCACGCCGGCCCGCATCTCTGGCGTGTCCATGTTGCCGCCGAACGCGTCCGGGACCAGCGCGGACCGCACCTCCAGGTTCGCGGGCGCTACGCCGACGGTGCCGTGCATCGGGTTCAGCGGCAGGTCAGCGGTGAACTCGCTGTCCCGGGCGGTGAACCGGCACAAGCCGCCAGCCCGGTCGAGCTCCCAGATCCAGACCACCTCGGGCAGCGGATCCTGCAGGGTTGCGGTCAGGTGCGTCGAGGTCAGCGCACCGAACAACGGCACCGTTGTAGACGCCGCCCACGACCGGGCCGGCTCGATCGATACGAAGTGCACCGCGAGCGTGTCACCCGGCTCGGCGCCCTCGACGTAAAACGGCCCGGTCTGCGGGTTCAGGAACGGGAACTCACAGACCTGGGAGACTAGGTCGTCCTTGCCGCGCACCCGGCCGGCGAAGCAGTCCTCGGTCCACAGTTCCAAGATGGTGCCCGGCACGACCCTGGCGACCGGCGCCGCCCCGCCGAACGTCCACGCGAACTGCTCGGCCGACGGCCGGAACGCCAGTACCTGCGGGTCACTCATCCCGCTCACCGCTGTCCACACCAGCAGGGTAACCCGCGGAGGACCCGGTGGCTGGGCACCTTTCGGCCGCGGTTACTGGTCGATCTTCTCGCGCAGGGTGCCCGGTATTCCGCCGGTCAGGAATAGGTCATGCGCTGCGCGACGGCGCGGAACGGGGTGTCGTCGCCCGGTCGGCGGTGCAGGCCTACTGCCCTCGGGCGCCGGTCGTCCGGGGCCCCGATAAGTCGGCGAGCGTCGGGGCAGGCGCGGCGTCCAGCGCGACCGGCGACCCGGCTGCTTCGCGAGCCGCCGGCCTGGCCGCCCGGCGAACGACGCGGCCCGGGATGGTCTGCGCGGCGTCCGCGTCCCGGATCAGTGCGGCGAACCCGATCGACAGGAGCGCGAACGCGGCCGCTACCAGGAACGCCACCCGGTAGGCGGTCAGGTTGGCCTCCGGATGCCCGCCGACCAGGTGCACGGGTCCGACCGCGACGATCGCCGTCGTGAGGATCGCCACGCCGATCGCGCCGCCGAGCTGCCGCACCGCATTGAACATCGTCGACGCGCGGCCGGTCGCGGCGGGCGTGATGGTGGCGAACGCGGCCGCCTGCAGCGGCACGAAGATGTTGCCCATCGACAGGCCCAGCGTGACCAGCAGCAGCCGCGCCCACCACAGGCTGGTACTCGGCCCGAGCAGCCCGAGCAGGCCGATCGAGACCGCGGTGCCGAGCAGGCCCACGATGACGTGCTTGCGGGGGCCGAGCCGCGGGTACAGCACCCGGCTGGCCAGCTGCGCGCCTGCCATGACGCCGAACGCCTCGGGGAAGATGCTGAGCCCGGCCGCCAGCGCGGTCATCCCGCGACCGTCCTGGAAGTACAGCGAGACCGCGTAGAGCGCGCCGAGGAAGGAGACCGACGCGAGCACCATGACGCCGTTGCTGGCGCCGAACAGCCGGTTCCCCAGCAGCCGCAGGTCCACCATCGGCTCGGCGGTGCGCAGCTCGACGATGACCATGGCGACGAGCAGCACCACCCCGACCGCGATCGTGGCGAGGACGTCCGCCGAATGCCAGCCCTTGTTCGGCCCCTCCGACACCCCGTACATGGCCAGCCCGAGGCCGAGACCCGAGAGCAGGAATCCGGGCAGGTCGAACCGGCCAGGGTGGTCCTGCTCCACCTGGCTCAGGAAGAGCGCGCCGAAGATGAGCGCCGCCGCGCCGATCGGCACGTTCACGTAGAACACCCAGCGCCACGAGGCATCGGTGACCAGCAGCCCGCCGAGCAGCGGGCCGAGCGCCGGGGCGAAGGTGGTCGGCACGGTGAGGATTGCCGCCGCCCGCACGCGCTCGGCGGGCGGGAACACGCGCATGAGCATGGCCATGCCGACCGGGGCGAGCATGCCGCCGCCGACACCCTGGAGCACGCGGAACACGACCAGCTCGCCCAGGCTCGTCGCGAGCCCGCACAGCGCCGACGCGATGGTGAACACCACGATCGCCACCAGCAGCACGCGCTTGCCGCCGAACCGGTCACCAAGCCAGCCGGACGCCGGGATGAACACGGCGAGGCTGACCAGGAAGCTGATCGCGATGCTGTCGACCGCCGTCGGGCTGACCCCGAAGTCACGGCCGATGGTCGGCAGGGCCACGTTGACGATCGTCGCGTCCATGATCGTCATGAACATGGCGGCGACAAAGACGACGCTGACCGCTACCTTCTGGCTGATGCGTGCCTGCACTGAGTTCCCGTTCCCGCGGAGATCCAGAGTATCCAGATAGTGAGTATACTCAACATCTGACGGAGAGGAAACCCGTCCTGCCGCGGCGGCAAGTCAGGAGGTGACCAGCTGACCGGCGACATGAAGCCGCAGACCGGTCATGACGTCGTCGACGCGCTGCTCTACGCGGCCCACCGGGTCCGCAACGCGGCCGACGCCAGGCTCCGCGAGCGGGGCCTCTCTCTCCAGGGCTACAAGCTGATGCGGGCGCTGGAAAATTCCGACCGCTCGATGCGCGAGATCAGCGACGCCCTGCATGTCTCGCCGCGGACGGTCACCGACATGATCGACGGCCTCGAGGCCCGGGGCCTCGTGGCCCGCAACGCGCACCCGGCCGACCGCCGGGTAACCCTCGTCCACCTGACCGACGCGGGGCGCGTGCAGCTCACCGCCGCCGCCGGCGGCGCCGAGCGGCACGCCCACGCTGTCGTGAGCGGCCTCAGCCACGCCGACCAGCAGACGCTGCGCCGCCTGCTCGACGCGGTCGCCCCCGAGGACCCAGGCCGCGATGGTGCGCGGCCGTAGAGTTGCTGCTGCCATGAAGATCCTGCACACCAGCGACTGGCACGTCGGCAAGGTGCTCAAGGGCCGCGATCGGTCTGACGAGCACGAGGCGGTGCTGCGCAGCATCGTCGGCGCGGCACGGGCAGCGGACGTCGACCTCGTGCTGATCGCCGGCGACCTGTTCGAGACGTCGGCGCCGAGCCCGAGGGCGCAGGGCCTGGTCATGCGCACGCTGCTGGCGCTCCGCGAGGACGGCCGCCAGGTGGTCGCGATCGCCGGGAACCACGACAACGCCGCCCTGTTCGACAGCGTCTACCGGCCGGTCCTCGGCCAGCTCGGCATGCACGTCGCCGGCACGCCCAAGGCGGCGGAGGGCGGCGGGGTCGTGCGCCTCACCACCCGGGGCGGAGAGCAGGCAACCGTCGCGGCGCTGCCGTTCCTGTCCCAGCGCTACGCCGTCAGGGCCGCCGAGCTGCTGCTGCACGAGAATGCCCAGCACGCCCTCGACTACGCCCGCCGGGTCGCCGCCATGATCGCGGCGCTCGCCGGGCAGTTTCGCGGTGACAGCGTCAACATCCTGATGGCACACGCGACGCTGCTCGGCGGCCGCCGCGGCGGCGGCGAGCGGGACGTGCAGACCTCGTTCGAGTACGAGGTGCCGCCGGGCGTCCTCCCCGCTGCGGCCCACTACGCCGCGCTCGGCCACCTGCACCGCCAGCAGGAGATCGCCGCGCCGTGCCCCGCGTTCTACGCTGGCTCGCCGCTCCCGGTCGACTTCGGCGAGGAGGCCAACGAGCCAGGCGCCCTGCTCGTGAC
>JBOHCP010000366.1:0-5694 GCA_050698875.1 Streptosporangiaceae bacterium
GGCTGCACCCGCGGGGCCTCGCCGGTCTGCTTCTCGAAGTGCGGCGGCCACGGCGCGTCGGGCAGCCCGGCCGCCTCGTCCGCGGCGGCGAGCTCGAGCAGCGCGTCCAGCGAGCCGGCGTCCCCGTCGATGCCCGCGGCCGGGTCGCCGATCTCCGCGTACCGCCGCGGCACCGTGTCGATGGTGAACGCGGCCGGGTCGCAGTCCGGCACCTCGTCCCAGCGCAGCGGCGCCGACACCCGCGCGTCGGGTCGCGGCCGGACCGAGTACGCCGACGCCACGGTCCGGTCCTTGGCGTTCTGGTTGTAGTCGACGAACACCCCATGCCGTTCTTCCTTCCACCAGCGCGAGGTGGCCTCGGCCGGGGCGCGGCGCTCGATCTCCCTGGCGAGCGCGACCGCGGCGCGACGCACCTGCGGGAACGTCCAGCGCGGCTGGATCCTGGCGTAAACGTGCATGCCGCGCGAGCCGGTGGTCTTCGGCCACCCGGTCAGGCCCGCGTCGGCGAGCACCTCCCGCGCGACTTGCGCGACGCTGACGATCTGCGACCATCCGATGCCGGGAACGGGGTCGAGATCGACGCGGAGCTCGTCCGGATGGTCGAGATCGCCGGCCCGGACGGGATGGGGGTTCAGGTCGATGCAGCCGAGGTTGACCACCCACGCCAGGCCGGCGGCGTCGGTGACGACGACTTCCTCGGCGGTCCGGCCGGACGGAAAGCTCAGTACGACGCTTTCCAGCCAGTCCGGCTTGTTCGCGGGTGCTCGCTTCTGCCAGAACGCCTCGCCCTCGGCGCCCTTGACGAAGCGCTTCAGCACCATGGGGCGGTTGGCGGCGCCACGGAGCGCGCCGCCTGAGACGCTGAGGTAGTAGCGGACCAGGTCCAGCTTGGTGTGCCCGGTCTGCGGGAAGTACACCTTGTCCGGGTTGGAGATCGGGACCGTGCGCCCGCCGACCTCGATGATCTCCTTGCGGACGGGCATGCTGCCACGATAACCGCGGCGGCCGCGGCGCATGGGGCGCGGCTGTGACAACCGCGACCATCGAGCGGTCTCGTCGCTCCCGGCACGCCAGCTGGCGCCGTCGGGCGAGGTGCTACTGGCGAATAGGCGCGAAGTGCTTCTATTAGGAGTCATGAGCAGCGAAAGCGGTGGCGGCTCCGCCCTGGCCAGCCTGGAGGAACTGGTCGGCTCGCTGCCGCCCGGCACCCGCCTGCCGTCCTACCGGGAGCTGCAGCGGCGATACCGGCTGAGCCCGGCCACCGTGCAGCGGCTGCTGGCGGAGCTGTCCCGCCGCGGCGTGCTGGTCACCCGGCCGGGCAGCGGCACGTTCACCGCGGCCCGCCGCACGGCGCGCCGCGACGCGGACCTGTCCTGGCAGACGGCCACACTCGGCAGCCGGGCCGGTCTCGGCCCCGATCTGGAGCGGCTGGTGGACCCGCTGCCGCCCGACGCCATGGGGCTGGCGAGCGGGTTCCCCGACGAGCGGCTGCAGCCACTCGGGCTGCTCGCAGCGGCGGCGTCGCGCGCGGCGCGGTGGCCGAAGACCTGGAGCCGGGTGCCGGCGCAGGGCCTGCCCGAACTGTGCAGCTACCTGGCCGACGAGGCCGGCGGCGGGCTGACCAGTGACAACGTGCTGATCGCGTCGGGCGGCCAGGCGTCGCTGTCGGCGGTGTTCCGGCATCTCTGCGCGCCTGGCGATCCGCTCATCGTCGAGTCGCCGACCTACGTCGGGGCGCTGGCCGCGGCGCGGGCCGCCGGGCTGGTGCTCGTGCCGGTGCCGGGCGACGCCGACGGCGTGCTGCCGGACGCGCTGGCGGACGCGTTCGTGCGCACCGGAGCCAGGCTGGCCTACCTGCAGCCGCGTTACGCGAACCCGACCGGGACGGTGCTGGCGCGCGACCGCCGCGAGCCGGTGCTCGCCGCGGCGGCGCGGGCGGGCGCGTTCCTGCTCGAGGACGACTGGATGCGCGACTTCGACCTCGGCGCGCCGTCACCGCCGCCGCTGGTCAGTGACGACGACGACGGGCACGTGATCTACCTGCGCTCGGTATCCAAGCCCATCGCGGCCGGGCTGCGGGTATCCGGGTTGGCCGCGCGCGGGCCGGTGCTGGCCAGGCTCCGGCGCGGCCGGATCAGCGACGACCTGTTCGTCGCGCCGATCCTGCAGCAAATTGCGCTGGACGTGCTCACCGCGCCCGGCTGGCCCCGCCATCTCGGCGTGCTCCGCCGGCAGCTGAGGGAGCGCCGGGATGCCCTCGTCGCGGCCGTGCGGCAACTGCTGCCGTCGGCCCGGCTCGACCTCGTTCCGGCGGGCGGCATGCACGTGTGGCTGCGGCTGCCCGGTCAGGTCGGCGACGAGGCCGTGACCGCCGCGGCCGCGGCGCGCGGGCTGTCGGTCACGCCGGGCCGGTTCAGCTTTCCCGGCGAGCCGCCGGGCTCCTTCCTGCGGCTGAGCTACGCCGAGGAGGACGCGGCCGCCCTGCGGCGCGCGGTCGACGTACTCGCGGCCGTGCTCACAGCCAGCTGAAGGGAGTGCGGGATGGCCATCGAGACGAGCTACGACGTGGTCGTCGTCGGCTACGGCGTGGCGGGCGTGACCGCGGCGATCGAGGCTGCCGACGCGGGTGCCCGCGTACTGGCGCTCGACCGCGGATATGGCGGCGGCGCATCAGCGCTGTCCGGCGGCGTGGTGTACGCCGGCGGCGGTACCCGGTACCAGCAGGCTGCCGGAGTGACCGATACGCCGGAGAACATGTTCCGCTATCTGCAGCAGGAGACGCGCGGTGTGGTGGGCGACGCGACTCTGCGGCGGTTCTGCGAGGGCAGCCCGGCGATGATCGACTGGCTGGAGGCGCAAGGCGCGCGGTTCCGCGCGACGCTCTGCCCGTACAAGACGTCCTATCCGACGGACGCCCACTACCTGTACTACTCGGGCAACGAGACGGCGTGGCCCTACACCGAGCACGCCGATCCCGCGCCGCGCGGGCACCGCCAGGTCGCCAGGGGCCTGTCCTCGGGTCACGCACTGCTAGCGGTCATGATCGAGACCGCCATGCGGAAGGGCGTTGCCTTCCGGCCGCTCAGCCGCGTGCACTCGCTGATCAGCGCCGACGGCGTGGTGCACGGGGTCAGGTACCGCACCGTCGAGGTCGACGCCCCGGCCACCGCGACGCACCGCCGTCTGAGCGCGGCGGCGGGCAAGCTCGGTAACTGGATCCCGAAGGCCGGCAGGAAGCTGACCGCGCGTGCCGAGGCGATCTGGCAGTCCGAGGCGGTCGAGGCGGCTGAGCGCGCCGGAGCCGTCATCCTGTCCGCGGGTGGGTTCGTTTTCAACCGCGAGATGAAGGCGAGATACGCCGGCGGTTTCGCCGATATCGTGCCGCTCGGCACGGTCGGGGACGACGGCAGCGGCATCAACCTCGGCGTGGCAGCCGGCGGCAGCACCGACCACCTCGAGCGGATGACGGCCTGGCGGTTCCTGTCGCCGCCGTCAGCGCTGCTGGAAGGCGTGACCGTCGGGCCGCACGGCGATCGGATCGCCAGCGAGGATCTCTACGGCGCGACCCATGCCCAGATCATGGTGGACCGGCACGGCGGCCGCGGGTTCCTCATCGTCGACGCCGCGATCTGGGCGAGAGCGCGCGGCCAGATCCGCCGTCAGATGCAGGCGTTCCAGAAGATCCAGGCGGCGTACCTGTTCACCGCGGGTCACAGGAAGGCAGGAACGCTGGGCGAGCTGGCGGCGCGGATCGGCGTGCCGGCTGACGCGCTGGTGGCAACGGTGAGCGCCTACAACGACGGAGTGGAAAGCGCGGCCGGGGACCCGGCGCGCAAGGCGCCGAAGCTGTGCACTCCCCTCCAGATCGGGCCGTTCTACGCGATCGACATCTCGATCAAGAACTCGCGTGTCTTCCCGGCGCCCGGACTGACCCTCGGCGGCCTGCGGGTCGACGAGGACACCGGCCAGGTGCTGACCGCGGAGGACTCGCCGGTGGCCGGGCTGTACGCGGCGGGCCGGACCGCAGTGGGTATCTGCTCGAACAGCTATGTCAGCGGCCTGTCGCTCGCCGACGGCGTCTTCTCCGGCCATCGGGCTGGCGCGCACGCTGCCGCCTCCGTCGCGTCGTGACCGGCTTCGCGTGAGCGCGTCGACCTTAGCGACGATGCCGACAAGCTGTTCGAGCTAACGCTCGCCGCGCCGTCATGCTATCACCCTGCCATAGTGATAGCATGACGGTCATGAGACAGCTGCTGCTGAGGGTCCCGGACGAGGTTCATCGTCGGCTGACCGCGCGGGCTGCGCGTGAAGGCCGGAGCGTGAACGCCGTGGCGTCCGAGATCCTGGACGCCACGGCCGATGCCGACGAGGGCGACCGGCGAGCGCGGTTGCGAGCCAGGGCTGCGTCGCTGGGCGTGCTGCGCGCGGCAACGGCAGGCCCCATCGCACGGGCCGACCGCAAGCGGATCATCGCATCGACCAGAGGACTGGGCCCGCTCGTCGACACGCTGCTCGGCGACGAGCGTGAGCGACTGTGATTGTGTACCTCGACTCCTCGGTGCTCGCCCGCGCCTACCTCGCCGACGAACCGGGCCACGCTGAAGTCGGAGTGATGCTCGAAGACCCTGATCTCGCTCTCGTCACTGGCACCTGGACGCGGGTCGAAGTCTCGGGCGCGCTCCTCCGCGCGGCCACGGCGGGCCGCGGGAACGAGGCTGACTTGCTCACGCTGCTTGATGCCGACCTCGCTGTCGACGGCCCGGTCACGGTAGTCAGCGCCGAGCAGGCAGACGTCGAGGCGGAGGCTCTCGGCCTGGTGCGCGCGCACGCGCTGCGGGCGATGGACGCGTGGCATGTGGCGGTCGCGAAGCTCGTCCTGCCGAGCCTGGCCGAGCCGGGTGAGCAGGCGGGCTTTGCCAGCAGGGACGAGGCCCAGTCGGCTGTCGCCGCCTCCCTGGGCATGCGGGTGATCTGACTGGCTGCCCGGCCGGCGTTGCCGTGACCTGAAGTCGGTCGGCGACGATCACGCGCCAGCGTCAGTCGTGCTCGCGGATCCAGTGCGGCCGCCCGAAGAAGCGGCCCAGCACGTCGTGCATGCTGCTGCCCGAGTTCTGCAGCGCGTCCACGTGGTAGACCGGTGGACCGGTCGGCGCTGGAAGCCCCGCTGCCTGCGCGTCGCTGAGGTCGGTTTGCAGCGACGTTCGGGTGATGCGCGTCACGTGGTCGGCGTCGATGAACCGCAGGCCGTGGTGGGTGGAGCACACGATCCCGTCGAAGACGTCGAGCTCGGGCACCTCGAGCACGTGCTCGAGATGACCGATGGTCGCGCCGCTGCTGGCGAGAACTGGCGAGTGCAGAACCGCTGCCGCGTAGGAGACAGCCTCGTCGTCTAGTTCGTGCGTCATGCTGCCGCCCGCTTGGGGGTTGTGACCCGAGACGGCCGGGTCGCTTCGACGGACACTAGCACCTGACACGCCGGCTGCGGCCGGACGCGCGGCTGAGGGCCAGCTGATCTGCGTTCCCGCCTTATAGGGTGAAAGGCCAGGCAGCAGAGGGGAAGGCTTGACAGTCGTGACGGACGAACTGACCCTGGAGCGGGTTATCGCGGCCGCGGAGCGGCTGGTCGGCGTCGCGCATCGCACGCCGGTGCTGACCTCGGGAACGCTCGACCGGCGCTGCGGGGCGCGGGTGCAA
>JBOHCP010000367.1:0-5668 GCA_050698875.1 Streptosporangiaceae bacterium
GCGCGAAGCCGGCCACGAACGGTTGCCGTTCGGACGCCGGCAGCGCCACGGCGGCTGCGGCAGCGCGCGCGTGCAGCGCGGAGCTCAGCTGGGTCGCCAGCACTGCGCCCGTGATGGCGCCGCCGATCGTCCCGCCCAGCTGGCGCCCGGTGTTGAGCGCGCCGGACGCGGCGCCGGCGAGCTCGGGCGGCGCCGCCCGCATCGCCGTGGTCGCGACCGGGGCGAAGATGGCGCCCATGCCGAGGCCGGCGACCAGCAGGGCCGGCGCGAACGTCAGCGACGTCGCGTGCGCAGACGCGAGCAGGGTCACCCCAGCGATCCC
Source organism: Streptosporangiaceae bacterium (assembly GCA_050698875.1). Classification (GTDB taxonomy): domain Bacteria; phylum Actinomycetota; class Actinomycetes; order Streptosporangiales; family Streptosporangiaceae; genus JAJYUU01. The sequence continues at coordinate 323 of JBOHCP010000367.1, forward strand.
GGCCGCATAGATGGTCAGGCCTGCCATCAGCACGTACTTGCCGCCGACGCGGTCGGTGAGCCGGCCGGCAAACGGCGCGACCGCCGTCAGCGCCAGCGTCAGCGGCAGCCCGGTCAGGCCGGCGTGCACGGCGGTGAAGCCGAGCGCGCTCTGCAGGTTGATCGAGTTGACCAGCAGCATGCTCTGCAGCGCGAACTGCGTGACCAGGTTCAGCACGACCATGATCGTGAAGGTGCGATTGCGAAGCAGGGCACCGGGCAGCAGCGGCTGCGAGTGCCTGCGCTCCCACAGGCAGAACGCCACCAGCAGCAGCGCGCCCGCCGCGATGATCTCGCCGATCGTGATGCCGTGCGCCACCGTGCCCCAGGAGTACCGCTGGCCCTCGATGACGCCGTACAGCAGGACCGCCAGGCCCGCCGAGCCGAGCAGCACGCCGGGCACGTCGAGCAGGTGCCTGCGGCCGGTGCGCACGTCAGGCACGAACGCGTAGCTGCCCGCGATGCCGGCCGCGGCGATCGGCAGGTTGACGTAGAAGATCCAGCGCCAGCCGATGTCGGAGGTGATGATGCCGCCGAGCACCGGGCCGCTCACCGCGGCCAGCCCGACCACCGACGAGAACACCCCGAACGCCGCACCCATCCGGTGGCGGGGGAACACACCCTGAATGATGACCATCGCCTGCGGCGTCATGGCCGCCGCCCCGACACCCTGCAGCACTCTGGCGGCAATCAGCTCGCTGGGCTGCTGCGCGGCGCCGCACAGCGCCGATGAGATCGCGAATATCGCGAGGCCGATCGTGAATAGCCGCCGGGGGCCGTACACGTCGCCCAGCCTGCTCGCCAGGATCAGCAGCGCGGCGAAGACCAGCAGATAGGCGTTGACGACCCAGAGCGCCTGATCAAGCGACGCGTGCAGCGCGGTGATCATGCCGGGCAGCGCCACGTTGACGATGGTCGAGTCGAGCAGCACGGCGAAGGTGCCGAGGCACAGCACCGCCAGGGTGATCCAGTGCAGGCCCGCAGCAGCCTCGCGTGGGTCCCGCGCGGGCGCAGCGCCCGGTTCGGTGTCGGCTGCCGCCATCCCGTCCTCCCGTGTCGCGCTCTTGAATAGGTCTGTTCAAAAGACTGACCAGACACGAGGCTGGCATGACGCCTAAGTCTTGTCAAGCTACTTAGTGCGCTATAGTGACCACCATGCAGCTCACGAGCGTCTCGGAGTGGAATTGCTCGATCGCCAGGACGCTGGATGTCGTGGGCGAGTGGTGGACGCTGCTGATCCTGCGGGATGCGTTCCGGGGCGTGCGCCGCTTCGATGAATTCCAGGCCAGCCTCGGACTGGCCCGCAGCGTGCTCACCGCCCGGCTGCGCAAGCTCACCGACGCCGGCGTGCTGGACAAGCGGCCGTACAGCGAGCACCCGCCCCGGCATGAGTACCGGCTCACGGAGAAGGGCCTGGCGCTGTATCCGGTCATCACGGCGCTGCTGCGGTGGGGGGACGACTGGGCGGCTGGTCCGGCCGGCCCGCCGGTGCAGCTCGTGCACGGGCCGTGTGGTGAGGCCATCCACCCGGAGCTGACGTGCCCGCGGTGCGGCGGCGAGGTCACCGCCGTCAACACCAGGGGCAAGCCCGGACCGGGCGCGACGGCGCGGACCTCCTAACCAGCCTCCGGCTCCGCGGCCAGGTCGGGCACGGCCCCGGCGGCTGCCTGATGCCGTCCGCTGGTCCGCCGCCAGGACACCTCGAACATGGCTCCGCCGAGGCCGGAGTCGCAGAGCCGCCACTGGCCGTCCGTTGAGCGCACGATCGAGTCCGCGATGGCAAGGCCAAGGCCGGCGCTGCCGCCGTGCTCAGTGGACCGGCGGAACCGATCGAACATCCGCGGCCGGAGTCCGGCGGGAATGCCAGGACCGCTGTCTTCGACCGTCAGCGTGACCCGTCCGCCCCGCTGCCCGGCGGAGATCCGCACCGTCCCGGCCGGGCCGGCGAACCGGCACGCGTTGTCCATGAGAACCCCGGCCAGCCTGTCGATCCAGTCCGGCGGGGCGCTGATCCAGACGGGCCGCGGGCCGCTGGTCAGCACCTGCACGTCGAACTGCCTGGTGGCACCGAGCACCAGGAACCGCTCGGCGCACTCGGCCGCGATAGTCGCCAGGTCAAGCGGCTCGTCATCGGGCTGCGGCGGCGCGGAGTCGAACCTGGCCAGCCACAGCAGGTCTTCGACGATCTTCTTCAGGCGCGCGCTCTCCCGCTCGATCCGCTCCAGCGTGGCACGGTACTCCGGGGCCTTGCGCGTCGCGCTCAGCGCTACCGACGTCTCCGCGCTGATGACGCTCAGCGGCGTCCGCAGCTCGTGCGACGCGTCCGCGGTGAACTCAAGCTGCCGCCTGCGCGCCTGCTCCACCGGCGAGAGCGCGCGCAGGCCGATGATCAGGGCGCCCGCGAACATCGCGACGAGCAGGAACGGGGCTGCGAGCGCTTCGCCGACTCGCAGCAGCGCCAGCAGATGGTCCTCGCTCTGCACGCTTTCCCCGGCGATCAGCGTCTGGTCGCCGACCGTGCCAGCGGTGACCACGAACGGTCCCTGTGCGAGCTGGATCGTCCTGGTGCGGCCGGCGGCCAGCCGGAATCCGCGGGGGAGCGGGGGAGCGGTCGAGCGGGCCAGGCCCACGGCTCCGTGCCAGGTCATGAGCCAGCGGTACGCGGGTGCTGCGTCGTTGTCGTCGCTGGTGTCGTAGCGCTCCTGGATGCCGCTGTGCCTCATGTCGGAGAGCTGGTCGGCCAGCCGCGCCTCGACCGAGTGCGTCATCCGGGCTGCCACGACCCAGTCAAGCACCGTGACGCACGCCACGTACACGACACCGACCAGCGCGCTCGCGACGATCGCGACCTTCGCCGCGTGCATGATCTGGCGCGGAATGCGGGCGCCGAGCCAGCGCCCACGGCGGGGCGACCGGGCGGGTGGCTGTGGCGCTGCCGCTGACATCGTGATTACCGTTCGCTCTGGTTACCGTCCGACGAGGCGGTAGCCGACGCCGCGCACCGTCTCGATCCGTATCCGGGCGTCAGCCAGCTTGGCCCGCAGCCGCGCCAGGTGCACGTCGATGGTGTTGGATCCCATCGCGTCCGACTCCTCTTCCCAGACGTTGACGGCGATCGACCGGCGCGGCACCACCGCGGGCGACCTGCGCATGAGCAGCTCGAGGATGCCGAACTCGATCGCCGTCAGCGCGGTCGCGCGGCCGCCCACCAGCACCTGCCTGGTGGCCGGCTCGAGGCGCAGGTCGCCCACGACGATCTCGGGCTGCTGCACGGCGCCTGGGCGGCGCTGTAGCGCGCGCAGCCGGGCCAGCAGCTCGCCGAAGTCGAACGGCTTGACCAGGTAGTCGTCAGCCCCGGCGTCGAGCCCGGTCACGCGGTCGGCGGGTGCGTCCCGCGCCGTCAGCATGAGCACCCGGGTCGGCCGCTGGCTGCGGCGTAGCCAGCGCACCACGTCTAGGCCAGAGACGCCTGGCATGCGCCAGTCGAGCACCGCGACCTCGTACTCGTAGCTGCGCAGGAAGCGCAGGGCCTCGTCACCGTCAGCGACCGCGTCCACGACGTAGTCCTGCTCCTGCAGGCCCCTGGCCAGGATGGCGCGCAGCCCCTGGTCGTCTTCGGCGATGAGCACCCGCACGGCCGGTCTCCTAGCTGCGCAGCCGCCGCCAGAGCGGCCGCGGCACGAGCTTGATCAGACCGGCCAGGATCCGCATCGCGGGCGGCACCCACACCACCCCGGCCGGCCGCGTGACCGCGGCCGCGACGGCGGCGCCGACTTGCTCGGGCGTCGACGACAGCGGCGACGGCGTCATGCCCGCCGTCATCCGGCCGACGACGAATCCCGGCCGCACCAGCAGTACCCGGACGCCGGAGGAGTGCAGCGAGTCGGCCAGGCCCCGGCCGAACGCGTCGAGGCCTGCCTTGGCCGCCCCGTACACGAAGTTCGCCCGCCGCGGCCGCACCGCCGCTATCGACGACAGGATGACGATGGTGCCGCGTCCGGCGCGGCGCAGTTCCGCCGCCACCGCGAGCAGCGCGGTGACGTGGCTGGTGAGGTTCGCCTCGACGAGGGCGGCGGCCTGGCGTGGCTCGGCGTCGAGGCGATCCTGCGGGATGAGCACGCCGACCGCGGAGATCACCAGGTCTACCTGACCGTCGCCGAACGCGGTCATTACCAGCTGCTCGTGCGCCTGCGGGTCGGTGGCGTCGTAACTCAGCAGCCGAACCGCCGATGACAGCGCGGCCGCCGCAGCGCGCATGCGCTCCGCGTCCCGCCCGGCCAGCAGCACCTCGGCATCGGGTCCCAGCTTCAGCGCGGCGAGGATCGCGAGCCCGATCTCGCTGGTGCCGCCGATCAGCAGCACGCGAGTCGGCCAGCCGGGCTGGCCCGGTTCGCCCGCGGCGGCCGTGCCGGTCCTGGCCGGAGACTCGCCCGTCACCATAGCGCGACCCTATGTCGGCGGGACGGGTGCTTCGCAGCGGGCGGCAGGTTCGTCATCTATCCCAGTCCAGCCAGGAACAAAGCCAGCCAGGCCGCCTCGCAGCAGATCATGACGCGGTCCCGCGAGATCAGGTCCTCCACCGGCCGGCCGCCTGCTCGCCCGGTCAGCCAGTCAAACCGGACAACCGCGCCGGCCAGCGGCAGGAGGCTGGCCAGGTGCCAGCCGAGCAGCCACGGCGTGTGCTCGGATAGCGCCCAGGCCAGGTAGGCGGCCAGCAGCGCGGCGATGGCGGCGCGCTGGACCGCACGCAGCAGCGGCCCGGAGTACCAGCGCATCACAGGCCGGTGCGCCACCGCGCGCCGGCCGAGGGCCGACAGCTCGGTGTAGCGCTTGCCCGTGGCGACCATCAGGGCGCCGAGGCTGCAGACGGCGAGGAACCAGCCAGACGGCGGGACGCGGGTAGCTACCGCGCCGCCGAGCGCGCGGAACACGAATCCGCTGGCGACGAACGCGAGCTCGATCCACGGCAGGTGCTTGAGACCGGCGCTGTAGAGCAGCGACAGCGCCACGTAGCTGACGATCACGGCGGCCAGCAGTGGCTCGCGGATGGCGAGGCTGGCTAGCACCGCGACGGCGAGCCCGGTCCCGGCGAGCACCAGCGCCGAGGACTGCGGCAGGCGGCCGGCCGCCACCGGGCGGCGCCGCTTCACCGGGTGGGCCCGATCGCGGTCGACGTCGAGTACGTCGTTGATCAGGTAGACAGCCGACGCAGCGGCGGTGAAGGCCGCGAAAGCCACCAGGGCGTACCAGAAGCCGTCATCCCGGCCGAGTGACGCTCCGGCCAGGGGGGCGGCGAACACCAGCAGGT
>JBOHCP010000368.1:0-5662 GCA_050698875.1 Streptosporangiaceae bacterium
GACCGACGCAGCCGCCCGTGCCGTCGAGTACGCGCTGGTGGACCGGGCCAGCCGGATCCAGTTGCCGCGCGACATGCTCGACGGGCTGCAGATCCGGGAGCGGGTCCGGCTCGAGGCCGAGCCCGATCACATCGGCGTCTGGCCAGACACCGGCGAGCACCGGCCGGCCTGACCGCGCCACCCAGGCCAGCCGGCATCGGACAGCACGCGCGGACGCTGTCGGCTCAGTCGGACGCCCGCCAGTGAACCGGCAGGCCGTGCGCGGGCGCCGATCCGAGCACGCGGCGCTGCTCACCGGGCCAGGTCGTCAGCGTCACCCGGCAGCCGCCCGGGGCCGACTGCTCGAAATACAGCCAGGCGAACCGCGCCTGCCGCGTCGCCGCCGCGCCGAGCTCGGCGACCCCGGCCACGAGCTCGGCACGCTCCGCCCGGCTGAGGTACTGCCGGAAGATCGAGTGCCAGAGCACGGTCCAGGTGCCGGCCACCAGCCTCGTCCGCGCCAGCGTGGCCGACGCGCGCTCGGTCCGCAGTTCGGCGGCGACCTGCGCGGCGACCCGAAAGGCGCCCCGCAGCCTGTCGAGCCGCTCGTGCTGATCTGGCCAGATGTACGCCGTGAGCCGCAGCCTCCCGTCCTCGGTCAGCGGGTCAACCGGCGCAATGTCCCCGCCGATGCGCTCGACGACCTCGATCGTGCTGGCTGGCGGGGCGCTGCCCTGCCAGCCACCGGCGAGCACCACCGGAGACTGCACGTCGCCGTAGCTGCCCGCCGGGCCCGGCACGCAGAACCGGTCGGCCCGCAGGTTCAGTCCGGCGCTCGCGCCGACCTCCACCAGCCGGATCGGCAGGCTCGCCTCGGCCGCGATGTGCCGGAGCCCGCCGAGCAGCGCAGCTGCCCTGCCTACCTCGTTTGTCTGCGGCGGATGGCCGAGCCAGGACCGAACCTCGGCGTGGTGGTCGGCGAGCACCCGCCGGAACGCTGCCCACGCGCGCGGGCTGCCCGGCGCCTGCTCGGGGGTGCCGCCCGCGCTCGGATAGAAGGCCGCCAGCTCGGGCGCGCCGCCGGACAGTACCTGCCCGTGCACCCCGCCGAGCAGGCGGAGCGCGAGACCGCTGGCGAGCCGGTCATCGAGGTAGCCGTCGAGGACGCGCGCCGTCGCGCCGCCGGACTGCAGGTCATTGGCGATGTGCAGCAGCAAGTCACCGTAGAGCACACTGCCCAGTTCCCGGCAGGCGGCCGCCTGCAGCCGCAGCAGCCGCGCGGTGCGCGCCCCCGCGTCGCCGCTGCCGGGATCCCCAGAGGCTTGCACGGTGAAACTGTACGTCCGGCGCCGCATCCGGCATCGCAGCCAACGCATGGAGCTGATTGCCGGTGCAGCGTGGTGCGGTTGGCCACGCGCACGCGGATGTGGTCAGTCAGGCGCTCAGCCGGGCCAGAGCCGCCGTGGCCTCCTCGCGTATCGGCGGCGGCGTATCGAGCGATAGCACGTGCCGCAGCGTCGTGCCATAGGCAACGTCGTATGCCTCTGCTGCCGCAGCCGAAACGTCCGGCACCACGCCTGTGCCTTCCCAGTTCGTGCCGGTGACCGGATTGACTGACCTGGCAAACGGCACCGAGATCGCCATCGTCGGACTGAGCGGCCGCGTGCCCTTGGGGTGCGCGCCGTCGCCGGTCGTCTCGCCGATCAGCTGAGCCCGGCCCAGCGCCTGCAGCGGGTAGCAGAAGTCCTCGCCGTCGTCGTCGATCGTGAACTCCAGCAGCCTGGCCGGTGGTAGCCGCATAGACAGCTCGCGCCGCAGTCGCCGCATCGCGGTCTCGTGCTGCGCCGCCCAGGACTGAAGAGACTTCTCGCGGCTCGGCGCGGCTGCGTGGCTGATGTCGGTGGCGCCCGCCGCCGCCTGCCTGTCGACGGGCAAGCCGACAAACACCCGGACCAGCAGCTCTTCCGGGCGGATCTGCGGGAGGTCGGCCTCTTGGAGCAGCGCAACCCGCTGCACCGCACCGGCCGGGCAGGGGTCAGTACCTCGTCGTTTACCTGACGCTCAAGCCGCGCCAGTTCCGCGGGTTCCACAGTTGGTCCCTGACCACTGCCGGCAAGTACCCACCGAAACGTCAGGACGTCGCTGCGCGAATAAAAGTTCCCCACGGAGGAAATTGCGGGATTGGCACCCATACCGGTCACGTCACCGCGCGGACGGGTGATCGTGCCTGCTAGCCGATCTTGAGACTCTGGCCGCCGTCGACGTTCAGCGCGACCCCGGTGATGAACCCGGCCTGCGGGGACGCAAGGAACAGCGCGGCTTCCGCCACGTCCCAGCCCGTCCCCATCTTGCCGAGCGGGACCTTGGAATCCCGTAGCGCGATCACCTGGTCCCGGCTCAGCCCGCCCCTGCCGACCCGGGGCTCGATTGCCATGGGAGTGTTCATTAGACCAGGCAGGATGCAGTTGACCCGGATGCCGTCCGGGGCGTACGTGATGGCCAGGTTTTCTGTCAGCGCGATCACGCCTGCCTTGGATGTCTTATAGGCAATATTCGGATAGTCGATCACCGCCGCGATCGACGAGATATTGATGATCACGCCCGATTTCTGGGCGCGCATGACCGTGAGCACGTGCTTGCACGTCATCACCATGCCGCGCAGGTTGATGGCTGTTACCCGGTCGAACGCGTCGCTGGTGATATCGGCAACGGGACTATCGCCGGCGGCCAGACTGACTCCCACGTTGTTGTGCAGAATGTCGATGCGGCCCAGTCGGCCAGCGACCTCAGAAACAATTCCCTCGATGTCCCGTTCCACGGTGATGTCGGCTGCCAGCGCCAGCGCGGTGCCGCCCTCCGCCCTGATGGCACTCACCGTGGCCCTGGCAGCGTCGAGATGACGGTCGACGGCGACCACATTTGCGCCCTCACGGCCGAACAGCACCGCCGTGGCCCGGCCGTTGCCTATGGTCTGGCCGGGTGTCTGGCCCGCGCCGACGACGACGGCCACCTTGCCATCAAGACGACCCATGGTCATCGCTCCGGACTTCGCAGCGAGACGCCGCCATCGACCGGAAGGACGACGCCGGTTATGTACCTGGCCTCGTCTGAGGCGAGGAAGACCGCCGCGTGCGCGACGTCCCACGCGGTGCCCTCGATGCCGAGCAGCGAGGCCATCCGGCGCCGTTCCCGTACCTCGGGGGTCATGCCCGCCGCACAGACCATCGGGGTGTAGATCGGACCCGGTGCGATGCAGTTGACGCGGACCCCGGTCGCGGCGTGATCCACCGCCATCGCCCGGGTCAGCGCGATGACCGCGCCCTTGGCGGTGCTGTACGGTGTCAGCCCGCGGGGCCGGAACGCCGAGATCGAGGAAATGTTGATGATCGCCCCGCAGTTGCGGGACAAGTACGGCAGCGCAGCGGCACTGGCGAGGGCAATCGTCTTGACGTTGATGGTCATGACGACATCCCACTGCTGCCAGTCCGCTTCGAGAATGGTCCCGGCACCCTCGATGCCGACGTTGTTGTCGAGTATGTCGACGCGGCCCCACGTGCTCGCGGCGTGATCGGCCATCTCACGGCACCTGTCCGCCGAGGTGATGTCGGCCACGTGCGTCTCCGCGATACCGCCTTCGCGCTCGATCAGGGCGACCGTCTCCTCGGCCGCGGCCCGATCCCGGTCGACGGCGAGCACTCGCGCTCCATTTCTGGCAAACAGCACCGCAGCAGCCCGGCCGGTGCCGAATCCGTCGGCACGTGACCCCGCCCCGGTCACGATGGCCACCTTGCCCTGGAGACGGGCGCTGCCGGTGGCTGGGTGGTCCGCGGCGCCGCCGGCCTCGGCCGTCACGGCGGCACCCTCCGCGCAGCCGCATCTAGGTACGGAAACCTCACCACGTCCTCGCTCCTCCACACGTGCCCCATACAGAACCGGGCCCCTCCAAGTATGAGTTGGAGGGGCCCAGCCCGCCGCACCTCGCTTGGCCGCCGATGACTCGGCAGCGCCGCGTGGCGCGACGTGGGGGCACAGCGGAATCCGGTGGCAAGTCGCGGTTACCCGGCTATGCCGTCCGCGGATTGCTCCGGGGCGGAATCCGTCATGACCGTGAAAGATTTTCTACTGCCAACCGCCCGGCTGGCGCAAGCGGTTTGGCAGAGCATTTCAAGATTTTCTTTCAGTGGCTGATCTGGATCTGTGCGCCCCCCGACAATTCCGGCGAGATCTCACCGATTCGCCACGGACCAGCCCGAACAATTCGCCACCGCGGACAGGGCGGGTCCGTCCGGGGTCCGTCCCCGGACAGCCGTGAGGCCCCCACATGTATGAGATGCAGGGGCCTCACGTGGCCCAACCACAGCGCTGACCTGCCGATTGCTCGACGGGTGCCCGCTAAGGCTAAGCCCACCTCCTAACCTGCTGGCCCGTGTAAGGACCGGTCTCCCGGACCTCGCAGCTTTCCTCCGAGTTTCCTCTGAGGTGGCCCGCCGTTAGGTGATGAAGGAATTTCTACTGCCTCTGCTGCCCGCCACGCAAGGGGTTTCTGGCAACCCTTTCAAGATTCTTTTTCTCCTCCACAATAAATCGCCTGTTATCCCCCGAGGCCGCTTCTTATCCACCAGGTATCCACATGGATATGCACAAGCTGGGGGTATCGGCGGGGTATCGGCGGCGGCAAGAAGCCCCGACACGAGCACCGAAGGCGCGTGCAGCCGCCTGGCCGACCCGGGACCGCGGTTAACGCGGCGGGCGCATCGCCATGGGATGCGTGTCCTCCTCGGCGGACCGGATGTCTGCCTCGGCCGACGTGGCCGTCGCGGTGGCGCCGCCCGCAGGCACCAAGTACGTGTCCGAGGCGGTGGCCAGCCGCTGCCCGGGCACGGCAGGCCGGTGCTCCGGGATGGGCATGAGCTGCCGTCCGCCCTCGACCGCCTGGAAACTTCCGCCGCGAACCTCCGTGCGCAGGTCGCTGCTGTGGCGTCCCCGACTCGGATGGGCGTTCGCGTAGAAGACAAGGGAGAGCCAGGTAATGAGGCACAGCGCGATGACGATGGGCAACACGATGACCGCAGCCGTCGAACCCGTCATGGCAGACCACCCCCCGGTTGTCGCCATACCCAGGAAGCTTCCGGCATACCCAGTGAGCACAGAGGCATCGCGGTCACCACGAGCATCAGAAAACACTGTCCCAAAAGGGGGCAAAGGCAATCTTGGCTGCCCTCTTCAGGCAGCACGCTCTCGCTGCGGTGCTACTTCCGCGGCTATGCCCCAGGCTGCACGATGCCCGCCTCGTACGCTGCCACTACCAGCTGCGCCCGGTCCCTGACCGCGGGCGGTCGCCACCCGGGTGGGCCTCGGATTCGCGGCCGCGCACGGCTACGCCGACCCGCTGACCGCCGGCACCATCGCGAGGTACGCGGCCGGGCACGTGGTCGCGGCGCGGTGCTCGCGGCGATCGGGGCGGCGATCGGCACGCTGATCCGGTCCGAGCTCGCCGCGTGATCGGCATCGTGGTCTGGTCCATGGTGGTTGAGTCGATCGTGGCCGGGCTGTTCAGCTCCGTGCAGCCGTACCTGCCGTCTACCGCGGCAGCCACCCTGGCCGGCCCGCCGCTCGGCGGCGCGGCGTTCGAGCCGGCGCACGACGCCGCGAGCAGCGCCAGCCGAGCGCGACCAGCCGGGCC
>JBOHCP010000369.1:0-5630 GCA_050698875.1 Streptosporangiaceae bacterium
CGCCCGCGCCCATCCGGGCCGGCCGGCAGCGCCTGCTGATCGGTTACCGCCCAGGTGGCAACGATCTTGTTGGCCAGCCCCACCACCTGCGGGGTCGACCGGTAGTTGCGGACCAGCCGGACGACCGGGGCGGCCGGAAACTCGGCCGGGAATCCCGTGAGATAGGCGGGCGTGGCGCCGGTGAACGAGTAGATGGTCTGCCGCGGGTCGCCGACCACGCAGATGGTGTCGCGGCCGCCAAGCCACACGTCAAGCAGCAGCTTCTGCAGCGGATTCACGTCCTGGTACTCGTCGACGACGAAGCAGGCATAGCGGTCGCGGACCGAGCGCGCCGCCACCGGGTACTCGGCGAGGACGGCCGCGGTGAGCTCGAGCACCGACTCGAAGTCCACGAGGTTCCGCTCGGTCCGCAGTTCCTCATAGCCGGCATAGATCCTGCCCACGGTCTGCGCGTCCAGCGGCGGGTTCCGGCCCGCCTCGGTCGTCGCCGCCGGATAGTCGGCGGGCCGGACCTGGGTGACCTTGGCCCACTCGATCTCCCCTGCGGCGTCGCGCAACTCCGGCAGCCCGGCCGAGATGCGCAGCCGGCGCGCGGCCTCGGCGACGAGACTGATCTTGGACTCGAGCACCCGCGGAGCTGGCCCGCCGACGGTTGCCGGCCAGAAGTGCGTGAGCTGGCGCAGCGCCGCGGAGTGAAACGTCCGGGCCTGAACCTTGCCGAGGTCAGCGTCCGGGACAAGCTGGCCTAGCTGGCGCAGCCGAGCGCGGAGCTCGCCCGCCGCCCTGGTGGTGAATGTCACAGCGAGGATGCGCGCCGGATCGGCCCGCGCCGTTGCCGACAGGTAGGCGATGCGGTGAGCGACCGCGCGCGTCTTGCCGGTCCCGGCACCCGCGAGCACGCAGACAGGTCCTGGCGGCGCCAGGGCGACCTCCTGCTGCTCGGCGTCCAGGCCCGCCAGCAGCGCATCCAGATCGCCGCACGGCTGCCCGGCGCCGACCGCCAGCCCGGCCGCGCGCTCCTCGTCCTGCTCGCCCGCCTGCACTGGCGCTCCTCTCACCGGATCCGCCGACGCTCGCTGCCCGCAATACTTTCGCATGCCACCGACGCATGGCACGCTAGCTGGGAAGAGGCGCATACCAAGCAGCGTTAGTGGTGTTGGAGCAAGCACGCTGTGCGGATGGGAGAGCGAACGTGGCGCAGCCGCTGACGATGTACACGACCAGCTGGTGCGCGTTCTGTCGCAGGCTCAAGAGCCAGCTGGCAGCCGTGGGTATCGAGATCACTGAGGTCAACATCGAGGAATACCCGGCGGCGGCCGACTACGTGATGTCGGTGAATGGCGGCTTCCAGACCGTCCCCACCGTCGTATTCCCCGACGGCAGCGCCATGACCAATCCGTCGCTGGCGGACGTTCGGCAGCGACTAGGCGGGCTGGCGACCACACGATGACCGGCAAGACGATGACCGGCAAGCGAAGCCGCCGCGCTCGCGGCAGGCCCGCCGAGGCAGCCGATCTGGCCGAGGTGATCACCCTCGACGCCACGCCGGGCACCGACGGCAGCACCGGCACCGGCACGGTCGTGACCGGCAGCCTCGTCAACGGCGTGATCGGCGACGGCGTGATCGGCGACGGCACCCCGGTGAGCACCTTCGTACCGGACAACGCCGTGGTGCGGCGCACCAAGGACGGCTGGCGGGTCGGCGGCGACGATCTGCCTGACCTGACCTGCGCGATGATCCTGGCCGACCTGCTCGCGGCGGAGAGCGGAACGGCCGCGCCGCCCCCGCCCAAGCCGGGCAGCCAGCCGGGACAGCCGGGACAGGCAGGACAGGCAGGGCAGGCGGGTGAGGCGGGTGAGGCGGGGCAGGCGGGTGAGGCGGGGCAGGCGGGTGAGGCGGGCCGGCTGCGCGCGACGATCTCGCAGCTTGAGCACGCCCTCGCCACCCGGATCCGGGTCGAGCAGGCCATCGGCGTGCTGGCGGAGCGGCACCGGATCAAGCCGCGGGAAGCCTTCGAGCAGCTCAGGGATGCCGCGCGCAGCCGCGGCCGCAAGGTGATCGACATCGCCGGCGACGTGGTGGCGAGCGCGTCGAACCCGCTGCTGCAGTTGCCCGACGAGCTGTCCAGGCCGCGGTCGGGCCCACGGCGCGGAATGCACCAGCCGTCCGGCGCCTGACGACCGGGCGAGACCGGACCGCGGGCGCGGCCAGGCGAAGGCCGTGACCCGAACGAGCCCGTTCCCCGCTATGAGGACGATCGCCTGGGTTGGCCCTGGAAATCGCCGGGTAACACTACGTCGTGGACCGGGTGCGGTCCGGGACGAGGGCGAGGACGTGGCCGGGGACAAGGATTCTCCAGGTCGGCTGCTCATCATCGGCGGAGCCGAGGACCGCTGCTGCGGGGCCGGCCTGTTGGAGCGGTTCGTCGAGCTCTGCGGGGGCGAGCAGGCCCGTATCGTGCTGATCACGACGGCCACGAACGCGCCCGAGGAGGTGCTCGCCGAGTACGAGCGCGTGTTCCGCAAGCTCGGCGTCGAGTACACCACCGAACTGCGGCTGCACGGCCGCGGTGACGCCGACAGCGACGACGCCGCCGCCGTGCTGGCGTCCGCGACCGGCGTGTTCTTCACCGGCGGCGACCAGTCCAAGCTGCGCACGCTGGTCGGCTCCCGGATCAACGACATCATCTGCGAGCGGCTGGCCGAGGGCCTGATCGTGGCGGGCACGAGCGCAGGTGCCACGGCCATGGGCCGCACGATGATCCTCGGCGGCAACGGGTCCGAGGTGTCCGCGGCGGCTGTTCGCACCGGCCCCGGGCTCGGCCTGGTTCCGCAGTCGCTCATCGACATGCACTTCGGCGAGCGCGGCCGCCTGCCGCGACTGCTGAGCGGCGTCGCCATGGCGCCCGAGCACCTCGGCATCGGCCTAGACGAGAACACCGGTGTGCTGGTCGACGACGGCGGTTTCGAAGTCCTCGGCAGCGGCGTGGCGACCGTGGTCGACGCTGAGGACGCGACCGTCGTGCACCCGGCAGGCGACTACGACCCGATCACGCTGTTCGGCGTGCGCCTGCACCTGCTGCCGGCCGGCTGCCTGTTCGACTTCCGCACCCGGTCGCCGTCGATCGGGTCCGCGCACGAGCGGTACTGACCGGACCAGGCCTGCCTCCGGTTGCGTCGCCATGCCACCGCATCCGCAGTTGTGCCACCGTCCCGTGCACGACAGCGCCCGCCGGTCACCCATGAGGGGAACGCTGGTCGGCCGGGTCGGTCCCGATAGCAGCCACCCAGCGAAGGAGCGGACGTGCGGTTCATTGAGCTGCGCCACCTGCGAGGACCCAACATCTACACGACCAGCCCGGTCACCGTCGCGCGGCTGGAGCTCGACGAGCTGACCCGCCGGGAGACGACGGAGTTCGGCGGGTTCGCCGAGCGGCTGGCGACGCCGCTGGCCGGGCTGGCCGGTCACCACTGCGCCGCCGGGCGGCCAGGCGGGTTCCTGGACGCGATGGCGCGCGGAACATACTTCGGCCACGTTACCGAGCACGTGGCGCTCGAGCTATCCGGGCTGGCCGGCCGGCACGTGCATCTCGGCCGGACGATGTGGGCCGGCGCCGACGGCCGTTATGACGTGATGACCGAGTGCCCGCAGGACGAGCCAGCCGACTCAGCCGTGCCTGAGGACCTGCTGCTACTCGCGATGCAGGTCGTCCACGACGCGCTCGGGGGCGTGACGCCAGACTTCGGGCCTGAGCTCGACCGGATCGCGGCGATGTTCGAGCGGGAGCGGCTCGGGGTGAGCACGGCAGCCATCGCCGCGGCGGCGCGGCGCCGCGGGATCCCCGTCCGCCGGGTGGGCGGGCGGAGCCTGCTGCGGCTCGGGTACGGCTGCCACCGCCGGCTCGCCTGGGCGGGGCTGACCAGCCAGACGTCGGCGGTCGGTGTGGACATCGCCGCCGACAAGCAGCTCGCCAAGCAGCTACTGGCCGACGCTGGCGTCCCGGTCGCACCGGGCGTGGTTGCCTGGAGCGGGCCGGAAGCCCAGGCGGCGCTGGCCCAGATCGGCGGCCCGGTCGTGGTCAAGCCACTCGGCGGCAGCCAGGGCGCCAGCATGACCATTGGCGTGCGCACCGCCGCAGCGGCCGAGGCCGCTTACCGGAAGGCAGCCGCGGTCAGCGACGCCGTCCTGGTGGAGGCGCTCGTGCCCGGCGCGGACTATCGCGTGCTGGTCATCGACGGGGCGGTCGCCGCGGCCGCGCAGCTGCGGCCCGCATCGGTCACCGGCGACGGCGAGCACACGATCGCGCAGCTGGTGGCCGCCGCGAACAGCGACCCGCGGCGCGGTGTCGGGCACGCCCGCGAGCTGACAAAGATCACGCTCGACGCGGACACGCTCAGCCATCTCGACTCGCTCGGCCTCGACGACCACTCCGTGCCGGCCGCGGGCCAGGTGGTCAGCCTGCGGCGGAACGCCAACCTGTCTACCGGCGGCACGAGCCGGGACGTCACGGACCTGGTGCACCCCGAGGTCGCTGACCTGTGCCGCCGGGCCGCGGCCGCGGCCGGCCTCGACGTGTGCGGCATCGACCTGCGACTCGCCGATGTCACCGCGCCGGTGCACGACCCCGCCGGGCACGGCCCGGCGCAGCCGTGCGCGGTGCTCGAGCTGAACGCCTGCCCCGGCCTGCGCATGCACCTGTCCCCAGCCGAGGGCAGGCCGCGGGACGTCGCGGCGGCGATTGTCGACAGCCTGTATCCGCCCGGTGTCCCGGCCCGCATCCCGGTGGTGTCGGTGACCGGCACGAACGGCAAGACCAGCACGACACGGATGATCAGCCAGGTACTCGCCCAGGCCGGGCTGCGGGTGGGCATGTCCTGCACCGACGGCGTCTACGTGGGTGGCGCCCTGGTCTATGAGGCGGATGCCTCCGGGCCGCAGTCGGCGCAGATGGTGCTCGACAACCCGACGGTCGAGGCCGCGGTGCTGGAGACGGCCCGCGGCGGCATCGTCCGGCGCGGGCTCGGCTACGACCAGGCGGACGTAGCCGTCGTCACCAACATCGCCCCGGATCACGTCGGCGACGACGGCATCGCCGACTTCGGTGAGCTCGTCGGGGTCAAGGCGCTGGTCGCGGAGCAGATCAGGGACGGCGGCTGCGTCGTGCTCAACGCCGACGACGCGGCGGCCGCCGGGCTCGCTGACCGCCCGGCGGTGCTGGCGCGGGCCCCGGTGCTCCGGCTGTTCGGCATGACGCCGGGCAACCCGCTGCTTGAGCGGCACCGCGCGGCCGGCGGGCCGTGCTACGAGGTCGTCGACGGGCAGCTGACCGAGACGGAGGCGGGCGAGCGGCGGCCGCTGCTGCCCGTTGCCGACCTGCCGGGGGCGTTCGGCGGCCGGGCCGCGCACGTCGTGGCGAACGCGCTCGCCGCGGTGGCGGCGTGCCGGGCGCTCGGCGTAACCGCCAAGGACATCGCCCGCGGGCTGGCTGCGTTCGACCCGGCGGCGGGCAACCCGGGCCGGTCGTCGTTCTTCCGGGCCGGGGCCAGCCCGGTCATCGTCGACTACGGGCACAACGCCGCCGCGCTCGAGGCGACCGGGCGGTTCCTGCGCGCGGTCTTCGGCACCGCTC
>JBOHCP010000370.1:0-5617 GCA_050698875.1 Streptosporangiaceae bacterium
CCCGAGGTGCGGAAGGCTCCCGTCTTCCGCACCTCGGGCGGGCAGCACGCTGTCGTGCCCGGCCGCCAGGCTGATCTCCGCGATGTGCAGGCCATCGGCGTACTCGCGGGTCGGGAACCGCCGGAACAGTTCGGCCTCGTGGAACGGGATTACCCGCGCGCTGTCCCGGCCGACCCAGTCAAGCGCGCGGTCGATCGTGTCCAGCCAGATCCACTGACTGCCCGTCGACGTGCCGATCGGCTCGAGCACGCCGTCACCCGCCAGCCCCTCGATGTTCTCGTACACGTACACGTTGTCGCCGGCGAACAGCCACCTGCCGTCCGCGCCGTTCTCGACGAGGGCGAACTGCGAGCCGGCGGTGTGCGTGTCGAAGGCCGGCCGCAGCTCGATCCCGCCTGTCACCGGCAGGTAGCCGCTCGCATAGGTCACGCGCAGCTCGCGGTCGCGCTCGGTCAGCTCAGCCGGGAGCGCCGGGTCGGTGGCCCGGAGCAGGAACTCGAACCGGCGCGGGCGGGCCAGCGCCTCGTGGTATCTCGTCAGCTCGCGCCGCTGGAGGTAGACCCGCGCGTTCGGGAAGTCGCCCGCGCAGCCGGAGTGGTCGAGATGGTTGTGCGTCAGCAGAATGGAGTCGACGTCCTCCGGCCTCACCCCCACGCGGCCGAGCATCTCAACGGGCGAGCTCCAGAACGTGCTGCCGTACCTGCTGGTGAGCCGCTGGTGCACGGCCGCGTCCGCGAAGCCGGTGTCGACGAGGACGCAGTGGTCAGCGGAGCGCAGCAGGCCGAAGCAGTAGGGCATCCGGCGGTGCCCCTGGTGGGGCTGGGCGGTGAGCAGGCTGCTCACCGGGAAGCGGTCGACGTAGCCGTACTCCAGCACCCAGATCGAGTAGTCAGTCACCGCAGCATCCTTCACGTCCGCGCTCGCGGCTCAGCCCGCCGCGGCCGGCGGCTGGATATCGAACACAGCAAGCTGTGCCGCGAGCATGAGGTAGTAGCCGATGAGGGTCACCAACTCGAATAGCCGCGGGACCGACAGCGTGCTGGCGAACTCGCCGTACTCCTGAGCGGTCAGCGAGTGCGTGTCCAGCACCCGCCTGGTCACCCCGTAGACCGCCCGCTCCTCTGCCGAGTGCAGCGCCGGCGCGCCGCCCGCCGCGAGCGCCGCCAGGTCGGCGTCGCTCAGCCCGGCCTTGCGGCCTGCCTGCTCGTGCGCAAATCGCTCGAACTCGCTGTGCCGATGCTGGGCCACCATGAGGATGGCGATCTCCTGTGCCCGCCTGGACAGCCCAAGCTCGTAGCGGATCGCGTAGCCGAATCGCTCCAGCGCGAGGCCAAGCGGCTGGCTCAGCACCCAGACGGCCGGCGGTCCGAGTAGCTGTCCGTCGGCGTCGACCAGCGCGAACGACGTGCCCGCCGACGCCCGGACGCCGGTCGCGTACTTGTCGTAGAACTCGCGCTGCTCTGCGGTCAGGCCGGCCAGGTCGAGCCGCGGCACGCGTGCGGTCAATTCTCCTCCGGGATCGTCGTCGGGGCGCCCTGCGGCGGGAGGCCAAGGAAGTCGCGCGGGTTGACGGCCAGCATGCGGTGCAGGTCGCCGGGCGACCAGCCGAGATAGGCCAGCTGCTCGGCAAACATCCGCAGGCACTCTGGCTGCGGGGGCGCCCAGCGCGAGAACGCGTCCGTGCTGAGCACGGCGCGGTCGGTGCCAAGCGCGGTGATCGCCTCGTGGATGTCCCGGATGGTGAGGTGACCGTCGGGATGCAGCAGCGGCCCGTTGCAGAACTCCACGTACGCGCCGAGCTCGGTGAAGGCGCGCAGCTCGGCCACGCTGGCGGCGTAGTGCAGCGGGTGCGTCACCAGCAGCCGCTGGCCGGCCTGCGCGCAGTACTCGGCAACGGCGCGGCTCTCGGTGAGTGAGGCGTGCCCGGTGGCGAGGGCCAGCCCGAGCGCGCGGCACGCGTCGATGACCTCAGTCACCGCGCCGGACAAGCGCCCGTCTGCGCGCAGCAGCGAGATGGCGTTCGCCGCGCTGTAGGCGCCGAAGGACGGTGCGGCGGCGCCGAGCAACCTGGCTATGTAGCCGTCCCTGGCCACGTCGGCCGCCGACCCCCAGGTGGGCAGGAACACCACCCGGGCGCCGTGCGCGGCGGCCAGTTCCACCACAGTCGCCGACAGCCCGCCCATCACCGGGTTCAGGGTGATGCTGCCGTAGACCGTGAAACCGGTCCCCGCCGCCTGCTCCGCCAGCAGAGAGGCCCGGTCGGTCGTCAGCCACAGGTGCGACTTCAGCACCCAGCCCGAGATTCCGTATCCGTGCGCCAGCCGGAGCGTATCCAGGTCGCTGCCGCGCAGCTGCAGGCCGGGCATCACGTCGGGCTGTCCGTGCACGTGCACGTCGAAGGCCAGCTGCAGAAGCGCGGTAGAACCGAGCGGCAACGCGATCGGCTGCGCCACCTCAGAGCCCGTCCCATCGTCCACAGGTTGTATGTTTGTCATACAACATCACGGTCGGCGCTCCGGTCAAGGCTGCCCCCGGCACGGTCGCGCACGTCACGGCTGCGCAGCTCCTTCGCCAGGATGGGCGCGCCGACGGTCGCCGCGTGAATGCCGATGACGCTGACGATCTCGAGCACCTCGAGGATCTCCCCGGCCGTCGCGCCGAGCCGGACAGCGTTGCGCATGTGCAGCTTCAGGCCCGGCACGTACAGGTGGGTCGCAGCCGCGTCGAAAGCGATGTAGACAAGTTCCTTGACCTTCGGGGTGAGCACGCCGGTCCGCCACGGCACGGCAGAAAAGTCGAGGTAGGCCGCGAATAGCTCCGGGTCAAGCTCGAGCAGCCCGTCCCAGAACTCGTGCCAGTACCCGCGGCTGGCGACGAACTCGGCCTTCAGCTGCTCCTGGCGCGACGTGCGGGGCGCGGCCCCGGTCCGCATGCCTTCCTCGGTCAGTACCTCCATGAGCAGCGGTACGCCGATGTTGCAGGCATGGATGCCGAGGGTGCTCGTCAGCTCGATGACCTCCATGACCTCGGCGGCCGAGGCGCCGAGGTCGAGCGCGGCCCGGACGTGCTGCCTGATCCCCGGTTCGTACAGGTGCGTCGCCGCGGCGTCGGCCGCGATGAAGATGAACTCGCGGACCTTCTCCTCGAGCTGGCGCTTGCGCAGCGGGACCGCCGCCCACTGCAGGTAGGCGTGCAGGAAGTCGGCGTCGAGCTCGAGTATGCGCTCCCACGCGCTGCCCCAGGTGCCGCGCACGGCGATGAACTCGTCCTTGACCTGCTGCTGCCTGGCCGTCAGCGCCATCCGCGCGCCCTCCTGCCTGCTGGAATCCGCTGTTAATCCGGTCCGCCCTGCAGCCACCGGGCGATCTCGGTGTGATCGGCGCCGGCCGGCATCGCGTCCGCCGCGCTCGTCCACGCCGCCACGGCTGCCCGGCTGAGCGGAGCGGGCGTGCCGGCGTCCTCGGCAAGCTGCAGCGCGATGGTCATGTCCTTGACCATGAACCGGATGCTGAACCCGGAGTCGAACGTGCCCGGCAGGATGTAGCGCGGCCACTTGGTCTGGGTGGACCCGCTGCGTCCGCTCGAGCCGTTGACGATGTCGAGCATGACCGCCGGGTCGAGCCCGAATGCCTGCCCGGCCAGCATGGCCTCGGAGCTGACCAGCAGGTGGGCCGCGGACATGAGGTTATTCAGCGCCTTGATGGCGTGGCCGGATCCGGGCACCGGCCCGGCGTGCACGATCTTGGATCCGAGCACGCCGAGCACCGGCTGCAGCACCGCCAGGACCGCGGCCGGCCCGCCCGCCATGATCGTGAGCGAGCCGTCCCGCGCGCCCACGACGCCGCCAGAAACGGGCGCATCGACGAGGGTCACGCCCTGGCCTGCGGCCCGCTCGGCGAGCACCCGAGTCCTGGCCGGCTCGGACGAGCTCATGTCGACGACAAGGGTTGGCGGTTTCACAGTGTCCAGCAGCCCGTCGCCGAGCAGTACCTGCTCCACCACGTTCGAGCCGGGCAGCATCAAGATCACCACCTCGGCACCGGCTGCGACGTCGGGCGGCGTCGTCGCGAGGGTAACGCCGGCCGTGTCGGCGAGCCGGTCTCGTGCCCGCGCCGCCACGTCGTACCCGCACACCGCGTGCCCGGCCGCGGCGAGCCGCCGCACCATCGGCTCGCCCATGTTGCCGAGCCCGACGAACCCGATGCGGCTGCTGGCCTTGGGGTCTGGATCCCCCGCGGCAGCAGTCACTGGCCGCCGCCGTAGTCGTCGTCGGATACCGGGCCGAGCCAGCTGGTCCGTCCCAGCGAGACCGCCAGGTGGAGCAGCATGGACTCCGGGCCGCCGCCGTGCCAGTGCACCTCTCCCGGCGCCGCCCAGACAACGTCGCCGGGACCGATCGGCTGCGGGGTGTCGCCCTCGGCGGCCACCAGGCCGCGGCCCTCCAGCACGTGCAGCACCTGGCCGTGCTCGTGCGAGTGCCAGAAGGTTCGCCCGCCCGGCGCGAAGAACACGCTGGTCACCGCCGCGCCCTCGGTGCCGTCCCGCAGCGCGTCGGCGTACACCGTGCCGCTGAAGGTGGCGGTCCTGTGCTCGGTCGGCGGCCCGGCGGGGTCTTCCTTGCTGCTGTTTCTCGTCACTATCTGCATCATTCACTCGCCCCTTCGGCCGGAGCCTGGTTCGGACAGGCGGACCCCGCCGGCGAGGTCGCCGAGGGCGTCAACGACCCTGTTGCTGATCTGATCTCGGTAGCCGAGGCTGTCAGCCAGGCCGAAGGCGGCGAGCGGGCCGGCCGACAGCAGCGACGGCACACCGAGCTCGGCGAGGCACGCCACGTAGAGGCTGATGTCCTTGGTCATGAGCGCGCTGGTCAGGCCGCCCTCCAGGTAGTCGCCGTGGATGAGGTGCGGAAAGCGGTTCAGCGAGGCGAAGTTCACCCCGCTGCTTGCGTTGATGACGTCGAGCACCCGGCCGAGATCCAGGCCGGCCTTCCTGGCCGCGAGCATCACCTCGGCGGTCGCCGCGAGGCTGACGGCGTTGAGGAAGTTGTTGAGCACCTTCGTGGTGTGACCGGAGCCGGGCGTGCCCATGTGCACGACCTTGCTGGCGATGGGTGCCAGCACCCAGGAAATGGACTCAAGCGCCGCGGCGGAGCCGCCGACCATGATGGTGAGCGTGCCGCGTTCTGCCGCGGCGGCGCCGCCGGAGATGCCCGCGTCCAGGAACTCGATCGCGCGCCGGGCCAGCTCGGCGTGCAGGGCGATGGTCGAGCTCGGCGCGGCGGTGCTCAGGTCTACCAGTACCTGTCCGGCCCGGCCTGCCGCCAGCACGCCGCCGGCACCGCGCACGACCGGCTCGATCACGGAGCTGTCCGGCAGGGACAGCAGAATGCAGTCGCTGCCGCGCACGACCTCGGTGACGGACGCGGCAGTGATCGCGCCCGCCGCCGCGGCCCGGCCGGGCACCGGGTCGAAGCCGAGCACGGGATGCCCGGCCTCGACCAGCCGTCGAGTCATTCGCCCGCCCATGTTCCCGAGGCCGATGAAGCCGATCCGCTGTCCGCTCATCGCGGCGCCCGCCCTGGCTGCGCTGCGCCCGGCCGGGTGCGCTTGCCGTACAG
>JBOHCP010000371.1:0-5617 GCA_050698875.1 Streptosporangiaceae bacterium
CGGTGCTTGAGCCGGTCGAAAGCGAGCGCTCGATCGGCGTCGACGCCAGCCTGGCTATCGAGCGGCAGCGGCTGAGCGACGGCCTGGCGATGCATCTGTCCGCTGTGCACCCACGGTGCGCCACGGCGCTGGTCGGCGACGTCGTCTACGGACTGGTTCCTGTCAGCTGTGACAGCAGTCGCGAGCAACGGGCAGTTCAGGTGGCCTCGGACTTCCTCGAGCGCGTGGGCGACCGCGTCCGCGCCGTGATCGGTATCGGTCCGGTCGCTCACAACGCGGCGGAGCTGGCGGATGGCAGGGCCAGCGCCGAGCGCGCATTGCGGGTGCTGCGAACCGGCAACGGCAGCGGGCATCGAGTCGCCTTGCTGGCCGATGTGCATGTCGAGGCGCTGGTACTCGAGCTGCGTGACCTCGTCGCCGCGCACGGCGACCGCCCGACCGGGCCGACGGCCAGGCTCTTCGCCTACGACTCCGAACACAACACGAGCCTTGTCGAGACCCTGCGGGCATGGCTGGACGCATTCGGTGACGTCGTCGCGGCCTCCGCGGCCATGTACGTGCACCCGAACACGTTCCGCTACCGACTTCGGCGACTGACCGAGGTAAGCGGCATCGATCTGACTGACCCAGAGGCGCGCTTCGCGGCGATGCTGCAGCTCAGAGTCGTTTCCCCGGCCCCATCCGGGCGCGATACGCAGCCGCGGCGACCACCGAGCCCCGATCACGACGACTGATCGCCTGACTGCCCCTGTCGCACTGACATCAAGCTGTACCCACGGATCGAGCGTAGCGGCCGACACACTCAGCCGATCCAGGCCTGGTCATCGGGCAGCGCACGACGGATGCTGACGGTAGTGACCAAGGCGGCATGACCGGCTTCGGGCGGCGGATCGCTCTGCCGGAGGGAGGCTGGATGAGGGTCGATGCCAGCCCTGACGCTGTCGGGCATGTGCTGGCTGCCGGGGGCGTGCTGTGGGCGTGGGCGGCGTGCCCGAAGCGCTGCTGCGCACGGGCGCCCGCCTCTATGCACGCGGCGACCAGCCGACCGCGCAGTGACCTGCCGTTCCGCCGGGTGCCGCATCCCGAGCTGGAGATCTGGTTCCGCGCGCCAGCCGGCCGGGAGCCGGATGTGCTGGAGATCGGCATGCACGGCCGCCGCAACCCGAAAGTCGAGGCGTACTGGGACGGCTGCCTGGTCGCGCTCTGACCGCCTCCGGCGCGCCGATTCGTGGCCTAGCCTGCGAGCCGGGCAAACGTCAGCCCGAAGTCGCCGTTCTGATCGGTCCAGAACCGCACCGTCTCCAGCCCCGCCGCGGCAAGCTCGGCCCGCAAGCCGTCGCTGCGGAATTTCGCGGAGATCTCCGTCCGCAGCTCCTCCCCGGCAGTGAAGTTCACCGTCAGGTCAAGATCGCTGATAGTCACGAGCTGTTCGCCGTCGGCCCGCAACCTCATCTCAATCCACTCGTTCGTGGCATCCCACAGCGCCACGTGCCGGAATGCGTGCGGCCTGAAGTCGGCACCGAGTTCGCGGTTCACGACGCTGAGCACGTTGCGATTGAACTCCGCCGTCACCCCCGCCGCGTCGTCGTAGGCACGAAGCAGCCTCCCGGCGTCCTTCACCAGGTCTGTGCCCAGGAGGAAGGTATCGCCCGCCCGCAGCGTCGAGGCGACCTCAGCCAGGAGGCTTGCGCGCGCGGGCGGAGCGAGGTTGCCGATGGTCGAGCCGAGAAACGCGATCATGCGCCGTCCGCCGGGCGGGATGGCATGCAGGTCGTGCTCGAAGTCACCGACGAGCGGCGCGACCGACAGGCCCGGATACTGCGTGGCCAGCATCTCCGTCGCGTCGGTGAGCACCGCGGAGTCCACGTCGAGCGGTAGGAACTCGCGCAGGGTCCCGCGGTCGAGCAGCGCGCGCAGTAGCAGTCCGGTCTTGGCCGAAGTTCCGCTGCCCAGCTCGACGAGCGACTCACAGCGTGACAACTCGGCTATCTCGGCTGCGTGCTGGCGCAAGATTGACGTCTCGGCGCGGGTCAGATAGTACTCGGGCAGCCGCGTGATCTCGTCGAACAGCATGCTGCCGCGCTCGTCGTAGAAGTACTTCGGGGGCAGCGTCTTCGGGCTGGCCGTCAAGCCCGTACGCACATCTTCGCGCAGCGCCTGACGGTATCTCTCGGGGCGAGTGGCTCTGATGTTGTTCCGCACTGGCATGAGTCATACCTCCAGATCGGTCACGGTGACTTCGCTACCCATTACCTCGACCAGATGGTGGTCAGGGACGTCGGCCCAGCGCGGGTCGTCGTCATATCGCTCGCTCGCAACAACCACGCCGTCCTCGCGGCGAAGAATGCTGAGCGTGTCGTTCCACCGGGACGCGATGATCTGCTGACCATCGGCGAGCAGAAGATTCAGCCGGGCGCGGTCGACAACGCCGTTGTGGGATATCAGCCACCGGCCTGACACGAACGGGGCAGTCGCGGACTCATCGAGCGGCATGCCCGGCGTGGCCGACCGCACAGCGGCAAGCACGCGACCTGCGGAGATCACAGGTGCCACCGAGGCAAACGACGGATCCGTCCATAGTGGCCTGCTCGACCGCCATCGGGCGGGCGCATCGCGCTCCGCCGGGTAGAAGCCGACACCCCAGCCGTCGGCGTTCATCCGGCCGTGGCTCTGGCGGCGCGGCGCATACGACTGCACGAGCAATCCGTGCGGCTGTCCCAAAACCAACTCGCTGAGGGCACGTGGTCGCCCCAGCCACGCGAGATGCCGGCACACTCAGGCGTCCCAGGCCAGTCGAACACCGGTAAAGATCTGCCGCCGAGTCGGATGGTCCCAGTTCCGGAATGAAGGCCGGATGGTCGAGGGGGCGACCGCCCAGGATCCGCCGCGCAGCACCTTGTAGTCACCTCCGAAGAACGGCTGGCTGTAGGCGCGGTAGATCATCGGAGTAAACCCTGGCCAGGGCGCGAAGTCTGACGACGTCCACTCCCAAACGTCGCCGATCATCTGCTCAGCGGCATACGCCGAAGCGCCGAGCGGATATGCGCCTATCGGAGCCGGCCCTAGCGCCAGGCCACCCAGGTTGGCCAGGTCCTCGGCAGGTGCCGCTGAGCCCCACGGCCAGGCGCGCCGTATGCCCGCGACGGGATCCCACGCGCAGGCCTTCTCCCACTCCATCTCGGTAGGCAGACGGCCGCCTGACCACCGCGCGAACGCCTCGGCCTCGAAGTAGCAGATGTGCTGGACTGGCTCGTCAGCAGGCACTTCTTCCGCCACGCCGAAGCGGCGCCTGGTGCCTTCCGCCGACCAGAATTTCGGCCGCTCCAGTGCGGCCTCGGTCCGGTGCGCCCAGCCGCGCGCCGACCACAGGTCCTGCCGGTGGTAGCCGCCGTCGGCGATGAACTCGCGCCACCGCCGGTTGCTGACCGGTGTCCGCCCGATCCAGAACGGCGCGACGTCCACGGGGTGCGCGGGCCGCTCGTTATCCAGCGAGAACGGCTCCGTTTCGGCATCGACGCCGAGCGTGAATGGCCCGCCGGCGACGAACACGCGCTCAGGATCGACTCGCCGGCCCGGCGGCAGCGGGCGTCGCTGCCGCAGCACAGGCGGTCCCTGCCGCAACTGCAAGGTTGCGTACATCGTCTCGTCGTGCTGCTCCTCGTGCTGCACGACCATCCCGGCGGTGAACAGGTGCTCGTCAGCCGAGCGCTCGAGCAGATCCAGGACGCGCCCGCGCACTTCGTAGTCGTACGCTCGCGCCTCGACCGGCGGCAGGAGCGGCAGCGAGGGACGCTCGGCACGGGGGTGCTTGAACGCGTCGTACAGCGAGTCCACCTCCGGGTGCAGTAGTCCGGGTCGCCTCGGATCGCCGCCGCGCAGCAGCCAGAGCTCTTCTTGCTGGCCCACATGGGCGAGGTCCCAGACCAGCGGACTCATCAGCGGATCATGCTGGGCCACCAGAGTCGGCTCATCGAGGTCGGTGAGGTCGACGGTGCGGCTTCTGGCGCGCTGCAGATCACGGACAATCTGATCAAGCATGGGCAAGCTCCTCGAATGCCGCGACCGGTCCGACTGCGGTAATGCGCTCCGCCAGCAAGTCCCCGGGACTTCGCCGCGACTCCACCAGGTCGGCAAGGTCAGCAACGGCTGGACCGAGCTCGGCCGGAACACGGTCCGCGGCGATGGCCAGGCACCGGCGGGCGGAGTCGGCGAGCAAGTCATCGCGCAGTCCGTCCCGTGCCGCCTCATGCCAGCGCTGGGCGGTTTGCTCCGTGGCTTGCATCGCGAGATCGGCAGCCACGCTGTCGTCCATCAGCGTCGTGGCGGCTGCGGCAATGGCTGGCCACCACCGCGGCGCGGTCACGTCCATGTATCGCAGTTCCAGGTAGCCGCGCAGGCGCACCGGCGGGAACAAGGTGCTCAGGTGGGTGTCGAGGTCGGCTGTCGTGGGCCGCCTGCCGCACAGCCGCACTCGGCCGCTCGCCCACTGGCCGAACGAGACGGATGTATACACCGGCTGGACGTCGTCGCCGCGGCCCCGCACGATCGTCACAGGCGCGGACATCGCGAAATGAGCCCAGGCCGAGGCCGGGTCCGTGGCCGGGATCGATGATGTGACCGCCGGGTCGCAGCCAGGGACCGGGCCGCACGCCCGCCGGTCAAGCCTGGCCCAGGCTGCCTGCCGGGCTGACTTCCAGCCCGTGGCCCGGCCATGCAGCCACGGCGAGCAAGCCGCTATGGCCACCAGGGTCGGCCCGAGCCGGTGCGCGAGTTTCACCCTCGCAGCCCAGCCACTCTTCGGGCCCGCCTGCACGTTCACCTGGAGTGCTGCGGTGGAGTTCATCATCACCGCGCCGGACTCTGCGCGGCCGGTGGCAGCGAAGTGCCGTTCCATGGCTCGGTAACGCGGCCGCGGGTTCACCCGCCGGGATGCCCGGACCGGGTCAGCACCCGCAAAGGCAGCGCCAAGATCGCAGTCTGCCAGTGCCAGCCGCGCGCCCTGCCAGTCGTGGCGCAGCCCGTCAATCGCCGTGACGATGTCGGGCTCGGGCCGGCCGGACAGCTCTAGCTGGCCGCCCGGCTCAACGGTGAGCGCGCTTCGGCGAATGACGCCGCTGACGGCGCTGGTGATCGCGTCGACCCGCGACCAGGCCACGGCCTCGGGAACGGCCCGCAGGTCGACCAGGTGGGCCTCGATCTCCAGCCCGACGGTGCCGACTTCCGAGACTGCGAGGGCAGCCTGGCAGGACCATCCATGGGCGGCGTCGAGAGTCAGCGGCTCGGCCAGATCAACGGCATCCCGCGTAAAAGCGTTGTTTACGGCCATAAAAATGGCCCCCTCCTGGTCCGGGCCGGCGGACTACAAGGTCCGCCGCGGGTCGGCGTGGGGCGACCGGAACAACAGCCGTCCATCGTGTCAGTCGCAGTACATCAGCGACCTCTGACACTTGATGCTACGTCAGCCGTCCGACAGTGGTTCAGTCACCGCGGCCGGCTGGGTGCACGACAGCTTTGTTGGAGATGATCTTGCCCGAGCCTGGTGACCTTCGGGTCTGAGTCGCGGTGTCTGTCAGATGGCTGCCCGAAGCCCGGCGAAGCGGCTAGTGGCAGCTGGCCA
>JBOHCP010000372.1:0-5600 GCA_050698875.1 Streptosporangiaceae bacterium
GGCGGGGACGCGGCCTGGACGGAAACGGGGGTGGCCCCCGCCCGGCCGGAAGCCCGGCCGGGCAGGGTGCACCGGTGATCTGATGTCGTCACGGTCCGTGCAGCCTCAGGAAACTGGCTTGAGCTGCTGGATCACGGCGAGCATCTCCGGGATGTTGGGTCCCGGGTCCATGTAGGGGTTGGCCTTGGTCGGCCAGCCTGTGTAGTCGCGGCTGGAGAACTCCGCCCATGACGCGCCGTCCAGCAGGGGCGCCACCGGGACCTGGGTGGTCTCGATGTTCGCCAGCGCCGCGATCGCCGCGTTCAGCGCGGCCGGCGTGGTTGCCGTCTGGTAGGCGTTGAGCGCAGCCTGCGCCGCCGGGTCGTCGAACCGCCCGTAGTCAGCGCCGGCGGTCTGGCCGATGGGTGCCGACAGCGTGTCGTTCATCCAGTTGTTGTAGGTGAAGTAGGGGGTCAGGCCCTGAGCCCCCCAGTGGATGGCGGTGTCGAAGTTGCCGGATCCGAGGTCCTCGGCCCAGACAGTTCCGCCGTTGCTGCCGGGGACACCCTCGACCGAGGTGTTGAAGCCCTCTGCATTGAGCTGCTTCACGAGCAACTGCGCGTCGGAGTAGTAGTCGGTGTACTGGACCGGGACCGCGATGCTGAACGTGATCGGCTGCCCGTTCTTCTGCCATTTGCCGCCGACCTGCTGGTACCCATCAGCGGTCAGGATCGAGGCGGCCTTGGCCGCGTCGCCGGTGTTCGGGATGTTGTTGGCCAGGCCGGCCGGCAGGTAGCTGCCCTGCGCGGGCAGGAGCATACCGGCCGAACTGGTCTCCGCCGGCTCGTTGTTCGACTCGCCAGTCGTCGATAGCTGCTGCCTGTTGATCGCGTAGCTGACCGCCTGGCGCACGGCCGGGTCGTTCAGCGGCGCCTTGGTGACGTTGAACCACAGGCCGACGACGTTGTTGTCACTGACGTACGGCGCGCCGCTGGTCCAGGTGTTGTTGTCCTTGCTCTTGGCCAGGTAGTTCTGCGGGACGCCGATGATCGAGATACCGCACCAGTCGATGGTGCCGTCTGAGCACGGCGGCAGCAGGTTAGCGTTGCCGGCGTACGCGGGGAAGCTGACCTCCGGCACCTTAATGCTCGACTCGGCGTAGTAATCGGAGTTGATCTTCATGGTGTAGCCCGTCGAGCTGAAGTGATCGAGCACGTACGGGCCGGTGCCGACGGGGTTGGCGTCGGTGTAGGTGGCCGGGTTGGCCACGCTCTGCCAGATGTGCAGCGGCACGATCGGCGTTTGCAGGAGGTAGAACGTGCTGGCCAGCTCCGGCTCGGAGAATGTCAGCACGGTGGTGGTGGTGTTGGTCGCCGTGACCCTGGTCGGGATCGGGATCGTCCAGTTGGCGTTCAGCGCCGAGTTGTTCTTGATCAGGTTGAACGTGAACGCCACGTCGGCCGCGCTGAACGACTTGCCGTCGCTCCACTTCACGCCAGACCTGGTGGTGATCGTGAGCGTCGTACCGCTCGGCGACCACGAGTAGTGCGTGGCCAGCTCGGGTAGCGGCGCCTGGGAGGGGTCCTGGGTGTTGAACACCATCAGCGGCTCGTCGTACAGGTTCACGGCGTGCGTCACGTAGCCGGTCGAGGTCGGCAGGAACGGGTTGAAGTTGTCGGTCATCGGCGAGAGCGCCGTGGTGACCACGGTGAGCGGCTTACCCTGCGAACTTGGTGTGCTCGGCGAGGAGCCACAGGCCGCGATCCCCAGTGCGAGGATCCCGGCTGCAGCTACGCTGCCTGCGATTTTGCGATTCATTGCCTCTAGACTCCAAAGTGCCCGGCCGGCCGCACGCCGGCCTGTTGAAACGTGACCGTGTCGGGGTCTGTTCTGATGGCAGCGACGGTCGGCCGGGTGTGCTGGCCCGGGGGATGAACCCCCGGAGCCCCCGCAGCCGGGCTGGCCGTACGCCGGTGATGTCGAAGACCTGGTTGCCGCCTAGTCCTTATCGGCACTCATCACTTCTCCTCTCCCAGGTCAGGTGTGTCCTCTCCGGTGCCGGGCCGGGCAGACCGCAGGCTGGGCACCGAGGGAGGTCCGGGGGTCACCGCGCGGGCAGCTACCGCGGGGGACTGGTGGCCGGCGTCGAGCAGCCAGCAGGCGCTGACGTGCCCGTCACCGGCGGGGAAGGCCGGCGGCACCCGCTCGGCACAGATAGCCATGGCAAACGGGCACCGCAGACGGAACCGGCAGCCAGATGGCGGCGCCACCGCGCTCGGCGGGGCGCCAGCGCCGCGCAGCGCGACCGGCGCGACCCGCGCCGGGTCGGGCGCCGCGCTGAGCAGCAGCTGGGTATAGGGGTGGGAGGGGGAGTCAGTCACCCGGACGGCCGGGCCTGACTCGACCACCTGGCCCGCGTACATGACGACGATCGTGTCCGCCAGGTACCGGGCCGAGGCGATGTCGTGGGTGATGTACAGGATCGCCAGGTGCTCGCGGTCCCGCAGGTCGGCGAGCAGGTTGAGCACCCCAAGCCGGATCGACACGTCGAGCATCGAAACCGGCTCGTCGGCCACCAGCACCCGCGGCTGCACCGCGAGCGCCCTGGCGATCGCCACTCGCTGCCGCTGCCCGCCGGATAGCTCGTGCGGGTACTTATGCAGGAACGCGTCCGCTGGAGTCAGCGCCACCCGCTCGAGCACCGCCGCAATCCGCGCGTCCAGGTCGGCGCCGGCGCCGGCGAGGCCGTGCACCTTGAACGGCCGGCTCAGGTGATAGGCCACGTCGTGGATCGGGTTCAGCGACGCGAATGGGTCCTGCAGGACCATCTGCACGTTCTTGGCGTAGTCAAGTCGCCGCCGCTGCGTGCGGGGTACCGCGTGGCCGTCGAACAGCAGCTCGCCGTCGGTCGGCGTGACCAGCCTGGCCAGCAGCCGGGCCAGGGTCGACTTGCCGGATCCGCTCTCGCCGACCACCGCCGTGACCCGCCCGGCGGGCAGCGCGAGCGACACGTCGTCGACGGCGTGCACGACCGGTCCCGCCCCGCGGAATCTGGTCACCCGCCGCCCGGTGCTGCGCACCGAACTGTGCACGGGAAAGTGCTTGGTGAGGCCGCGTGCCTCGAGCACGGTCCCGGTCGTGTCGGGGGCTGTCAGTGCCGGCGCGGTCATGCCGAACTCCCTTGCTGAACCGGCCGCTCCGGGGCAAGGACCTGCTCGGCCCGGCCGACAGGACTCGGTAGCTCCGGCTGGCGCGGCTCGCCGCGGCCCCGCCCGACGCCGCTGGCCAGCGAGGCGGTCATGGCGGGCTCGGGTGCTGCAAGTTCCGGCGGTACATGGCCGTTGTCGTGCTGCCTCCAGCACGCGGCTAGCCGGCTTGCGCCCGGCCCGACCGCCACGAGCGGCGGGGCTTCCGCGGTACACCGATCGACCGCGAACCGGCACCGCGGGTGGAACACGCAGCCGGATGGCAGCATCCGCAGATCGGGGGGCGAGCCGGGGATGCCGGTCATCGGCGCTCGCGGGCCGTGCAACGGCGGGAATGAGCTCAGCAACCCCAGGGTGTAGGGATGCCGCGGAGCGCGGAACAGCCGGGTCGCCGGCGCCCGCTCGACCAGGCGGCCCGCGTACATCACCGCGATGGAATCTGCGATCTCGATGAGCAGCGACAGGTCGTGAGTGATGAACAAGATCGCGAACCCGAACCGGTCCCGCAGGTCCTTCAGCTCTTCCAGGATCTCGCGCTGGGTGACCACGTCGAGCGCGGTCGTGGGCTCGTCCATGATGACGACCTGCGGGCGCAGCGCCAGCGCCATGGCGATCATGACGCGCTGGCGCATGCCGCCGGAGAGCTCGTGCGGATGACTGGTCAGCCGGTCGCTGTTGATCCCGACCATCTCGAGCAGCTCAACGGCGCGGGCGTGCCGTTGCTTACGGGACATGCGCGGCAGGTGCGCGGCGAGCGCGTCGGTGAGCTGAGAACGGATCGTCAGCACCGGGTTGAGCGCGTTCATCGCGCTCTGCAGCACCAGCGACACCTCCGACCAGCGCAGTACTCGCAGGGTGTCGTAGTCGGCTGCCAGCACGTCCACCACAGCGCTAGCCGGAGAGTCGCCGCCCTGAGCCCGGCCGGTGCCGGCGTCTGGGTAGAAGCGCACCTCGCCGCCGGTGATGACACCCGGCGGTCGCAGCAGCCTGGTCGCCGCCATCGCCAGGGTGGACTTGCCGCTGCCGCTCTCTCCGGCCAGACCGAGCACCTCGCCGCGGTGCAGTACCAGGTCGGCGCCCGCCACCGCGTGCACGGCACCCGGCCCCTGGCCGTAGTCCACGCACAAGCCGCGAATTTCCAGCAGCCGCTCGCCGCTCACGCCTGTCCTTCCTGACCGTAGGTCCCGTGGGTCGCAGCCGCGGCAGGCAGTGTCTGCGTAACCGGGGTCAGCGCGAACTGCTGGCTGCGCTGTGCGCGCGCCCGCCGGCCGCCGGCCGCGCGCCGGGCCAGCCCGGCCGCCCGCAGCCGCGGGTTGATGAACTCGTCAATGCCGAAGTTCAGCAGCACGAGCGACGTGCCAAGCAGCGCGACGCAGAGGCCCGGCGGGATGAACCACCACCAGTACCCGGTCAGCTCGGCGTTGGCTCCCTGGGCGTAATACAGGATGCCGCCCCAGCTCCAGTTGGGATTGACCAGGCCGAGGAAGGCCATCGCGGTGTAGGTCCCGACCGCGTACAGCACGGTGAACAGGAACGAGCTCGCAACGATCGGGGTGAGGTTCGGCAGGATCTCGGCGAAGATGATCCGTCGCCGGCGCTCGCCGATGATCCGCGCGGAATCGATGTAGTCCCTGTTGCGCAGGGACATGGTCTGGGCGCGCAGCACGCGGGCCCCCCAGGCCCAGCCCGTTACCGAAATGATGAAGCCGACGAGGAAGAGGTCGTTGCTACCGCTCTTGCCGAGGAAGCCGAACAGGATGACCAGCAGCGGCAGCGCGGGCATCACCAGGAAGATGTTCGCGAGCATGGAGAGCAGGTCGTCGGCCAGCCCGCCTAGGTACCCGGCGGTCACGCCGACCACCACCGACAGTGCCGTGGCGATCACCCCGGCGATGAACGCCACCAGCAGCATGTCCCCGCCGCCGGCCAGCACCTGCGAGAACACGTCCTGCTGCAGGTTCGTGGTGCCGAGCCAGTGCGCGGCGGACGGCGGCAGCGGTACTGGCGCGTTGGCGAAGACCCGGTCCGGGCTGTACGGCGCGACCAGCGGCCCGATGATCGACAGGAGCACGAAGAACGCCAGCGCGGCCAGGCCCACGAGGATCTTCGGCGAGTGTGGCAGGCGCAGTGCCCGCTGCCGGCGGTGCGCCGTGCCCGGGGGTGCGCTACCCGGCACGGGCCCGGTGCCCGTGACCTGGTCGGTGCCGATGCCGACAGCCATGGCTCAGGCCTCCTGCCGGGTGCGCGGGTCGAGGAAGACATAGACGAAGTCGGCGATCAGGTTTGCCACCAGTACCGCGAACGTGATGATGAGGAAGAGGCCCTGCATGAGCTCGTAGTCGTTGTTGGACACCGCCTGCAGCAGCAGGGAGCCGAGCCCCGGATAGCTGAACACGATCTCGGTGAGCAGTGCGC
>JBOHCP010000373.1:0-5597 GCA_050698875.1 Streptosporangiaceae bacterium
GCCCAGAGCCGACGGATATCCAGCCTGCTAGACGACAAATGTACCTGCCGATGCGGTGCTCGTTCCGGGCGTCGCCGTGGCCGCTGCGGCAAGTGCCGGGCACGCGCCGCGTGGCGGCACAGCCACCAGCAACCCTCCCGTACCCGCAGCGCCTTTGCCAGGGCACGCGGGCGCGCCGCCAGGATTCCGGCGCTCGCCGTGGCGAGCCGGCCGCGAGTTTCGTCAGCCCACGGCTGTGCCGCCGTTTCAGCGCCGGCACAGCCACCTGAAGGAGGTGATTGGTGATGCTGCTCATCTTCGTCGGCCTGGTCCTCGGCTTGGCGCTTGCCGGACTGGCCGTATTCGCCGCGATCTGCATCGCGATCCGCAACGACGACAGGAAAGGCCTGCCGCCGCGGGCGCCAGGTCTCACGGCGAGGCTTACCCGCCGGATCGTCGGCATGTCGGGCAGCGGATCGGCGCGATCACGCAATCCCGACCGCGAATCCCAGCTCGTGGGGTCGGGCGCAGGCCAGTACAACCATTCCAGCCGACAGGAGAGGTGAGGTCGGTGGCAGTCACTTTCTCGCTCGTCGTCCTGCTCGGCATCACCGTGTGGGTGCTGCACCGGTACGCCGGGCTGAAGTTCCTGCACGCGCTCGCGTGCGTGCTGTTCGGCTTCCTCCTGGCCGCAACAGGCGCCGCGCCGGCCATCCGCCAGGCCGTCGCCAGCGTCGTTGCCCTGATCTCAGGCCACCGATGACCCGCAAGCGCGTGGATCAGATGATCCACACGAACGCCGCTTGCTCACCGTCGGCAGTCAGGCCCGACGAGGCTCGCCGCCGCCACACCCAGGCTGCCGCTGCGCTGCGGCACAGCCCGCTCGCGTCCGTGTGCCGCTGCACCCGGGCTGGCCGCGTCATCATGACCGCGCTCGCCGACGTGCCTCCGCTGTGCGATCGGGCAGACCGGCTCGGCGACCGGCTGGACCAGTGCCGCAGACATCACCAGAACCTGGAAGCCGCCGCGCGGGCCACCCTGGCTGCGCACGCCGACGGCGAGGCGGACGCGCTGTACTACCTGCGCGACGAACTCGCCGCAGAAAGGCACGGACGGTCCGATGGCGAGGTCCGGCCATGGTGAACCAGCGGACTCAGATGCGCCGGCATGCGCGGAAGATGCGTCACTACGGCATCCAGCCGATGACGATGATCAGCCCCGGTGACCAGTTCCCCGATGTAGCCGCCGTCCTGATCGGCCGGTGGCTGTGGCGTTACCGCTCCGAGATGGCCCCGCTGGCCGTCGCGCTCACACTGGCTTTGGTCGGCTGGATGTCACATGCGCGGTACCCCGGCTGGTGGCCTGTTGTTGCGGGGGCCGGCGGCCCGGCAGCGCTTATCCTCGCCGCGTTCGGCGCAAGGTTCGGCCTTGTCACTCTCGCCGAGCGCATTTATGCCGCGGCGGTCGCTGCCGCCATGGCGGGCTGGCTAGCTGCCGCGACCGTGGTGGGCCCCGCCCGTCCGCCTGTGCCGCAAGTACTGGCGACTGGCGGTCTGGTGCTTGCAGTTCCGTGGTGGGCGCACCGGCGGCGCCGCGCTAAGGTACGCGTCGAGCGGACCCTGGCAGCATGGCCTGAGGTCGCACAGGCAGTCGGGCTGGCCGGGTCGCGGGTCCAGTCGGCAGCCGTCGACGTATGGGGCTGGCGGGCCCGTATCGCTCTCGCCCGCGGGCAGACGATCGCTGACGTAACAGCCCGGCTCCCGGCGATCGAGTCAGGGCTGGGGACATTCCGCGGCGCGGTGCGCGCCTACCCGACGGTGGACGACAAGGCCAACCGCTTTGAGCTGCGGGTACTGACCAGCGACCCGCACGCCGACGCGATCGCCTGGCCGGGCCCTTCCGGCACCTCGATCACCGAGCCGATAGACATCGGCCCGTTCGAAGACGCTACCGCCGCCAAGGTCCTGCTACTGCGCCGGCACTCCCTGCTCGGAGGCGCCACCGGCTCTGGCAAGAGTGGCGGCCTCAACGTCGTGATGGGCAACCTCGCCGCCTGCCGCGACGTAGTGATCTGGGCCATCGACCTCAAGCGCGGCATGGAACTCCAGCCATGGGCACCGTGCATTGCGCGGCTGGCCACGACCCCAGCCGAGGCACGAGCGCTACTCGCCGATGCGGTCACGGTCCTCGAAGCGCGCGCCGCGCACCTAGCCGCGACCGGACAGCGAGTCTGGGACCCGTCGGAAGACTTGCCTGCCCTCGTCATCATCGTGGACGAGTACGCCGAGCTCGCGGAGACCGCGCCTGCGGCCGCCGGCGACGCGGACTCGATCGCCCGTCGCGGCCGTGCCGTCGCTGTCACATTGATCGCCGCCACGCAGCGGCCCACCCAGAAGGCGATGGGTCAGGGTGCGCTGCGCTCTCAGATGGACGTGCGCGTCAGTTTCCGGGTCCGCGAGCGCAAGGACGTGGACCTGATCCTGGGCCAAGGCATGCTCGCGGCCGGCTGGCATGCGCACACCCTGAACGCCCCAGGCAAGTTCCTGGTCTCCGCGCCTGAACACGACACGCCGCGCCGAGCGCGCGCCTACCTGCTCACCGACCAGACCGTGGCTGCCGCCGCAAGCAGCTATGCCGCGTTGCGCCCGCTCCTGGACGAGATATCCATGCGGGCGCTCGAGGAAAGCGCCCAGATCCGCCCAGACGAGCCCGGCTATCCGGGCATGCATGCCTACAAGGGCACTGGACCAGGCTCTCCAGAAGGTGACCGGGAGTCGCCGGGCGCCCTGCTGTGGTTCGCGCTGTGCGTAGCGCCTGCTGAGGGCGCCAGCATCGCTGAGCTGATGAGTTCGAGCGGCATGAACCGCACCACCTTGTATCGCCATCTGACCGACCACGCCCGCGCTGGCCGCGCGATCCAGGTAAGCCGCGGGCGCTGGCGGGCG
Organism: Streptosporangiaceae bacterium; assembly: GCA_050698875.1. Taxonomy (GTDB): domain Bacteria; phylum Actinomycetota; class Actinomycetes; order Streptosporangiales; family Streptosporangiaceae; genus JAJYUU01. The sequence continues at coordinate 2,925 of JBOHCP010000373.1, forward strand.
GTCACCACAGGAGAGATCGATGCAGCCAGCTGAGTCTGTTGCTCCATTGCTCGCTCCGCCGGCTCGCGCGCGTCTGCACGGTAGTGCGAGCAAGCGGGCAACGGAGCAAAGACAAGCCCTGCACGAGCCGAACCCGGAGAGGACGGTGATCGACCCTGATTTACGCGACCGATACTGACTGGACGCTCCACGTCAGTGATGCCCGTGAGGTGCTCACCACGCTGCCGGATGGTCTTGCTGACTGCATCGTGACGAGCCCGCCGTACTGGGCAAAGCGCGACTACGGCGTCACCGGCCAGTACGGGCTGGAACCCGACCTCCACGCCTACATCGCCACCCTGCGGAGCGTGTTCCGCGAGATCCAGCGCGTGCTCGCTGCCGACGGGACGTGCTGGCTCAACCTCGGCGACTCCTATTCAGTCGGCAGCGCCTCGCCGACGGGCCTGCACAGCTATCTCGGCGCCGGCCTGGCCGGCCGCATCGCGCCGGACCTGGCCGCCAAAAACCTGCTCGGCCTGCCCTGGCGGGTCGCCCTCGCGCTGCAAGACGACGGATGGATCATCCGCAACGCGATCGTGTGGCACAAGCCGAACGGGATGCCCGAGTCCGTGGGGGACCGGCTGAACTGCCGTTACGAGCTGATCTTCCTGCTGGTCAGGTCACGCCGGTACTGGTTCGACCTCGACCCGATCCGGGTCCCGCATGCCAGCGCCAGGCCACGATGCCCAGCTGTGCCGCGGGTCGGCGCCGGGCCGCAGCGTCGGCCTGGCCCGTCGCCGAGCGGACGTCATCCAGGTGACGGCAAGCACAGCGGCAGCCGTCCGGGCAGCACGCCTCGCCCGGGCGACACCCGGCGGCTGAAGTACGGCTCTCACACGCGGGAAGTCATCGCGGCGCGGCGATACGGAGATAGCCGATCCGGCCGGGCGCACCCGAACGGCCGCAACCCCGGCGACGTGTGGTCGATACCGACCCGCCCCTACCGCGGGCCGCATTTCGCCGCCTACCCCATCGAGATACCGGCCCGGTGCATCAAAGCCGGGTGCAGACCGGGCGGCCTGGTCCTTGACCCGTTCTGCGGCACCGGCACCACCGGCCTGGCCGCCCTCGCCCTGGGCCGCCGGTTCGCCGGCATCGATCTCAACCCCGCGTTCGCCGAGCTTGCCGCCGAACGGCTGCGGCAAGCAGCCGACCTCGCCTCCGGCAACGCAAATGACGAGGGCAACGGCAACGGCAGCGGAGGCGGCACCAGGTGACCCGCACGGAATCTCAAGCCGGCAGCGGCGACCACCGGCACTGCGCCGCGCGGAATGCCGCCCGGAGTGATCGACCCGCACGCCTCCACCGCGAGATGACCAGAGCCGAACTGCTCACACTGCCCGTCACGGTAGACGTCGCCACTGCCGCGCGGGCGCTGGGACTGGGGCGCTCGACCGGCTACGAACTCGCCCGCCGGGGCGCTTTTCCCTGCCGCGTCCTGCGCGTCGGGTGTTCCTACCGGGTTCCTACCGCGGATCTGCTAAGGGTGCTCGGAGTCGTCAACGAGCACCCGCCGCAGCGAGCAGTGTCATGAGCTGCGCATCAGCGGCTTCGCTCTCGCTGCCCGCCAGGACCGGTGGTGAGGCCGATGCTCCCGCGAGACGAATGCGCTACGGGTCGCGAAGAGCCGAGGGATGCCGCGCACGGCTCCTTCCCAAATCGCGTCCCGGAGCGTACCCTCCCAGGGCTGGAGCAGGCCGGGGTCGGGCACCGAGGCGCATACGGACGAACCGAATGCGCCGAAGCTCGATGCGGCCTTCTGCCAGGCGGTGTGCCTCGGCTGGAACGATAGGAGTAGCCAGTGCACGAACCGATAAGGAAGATCGTGCTGAACGACGGCACGATCCGGTACAGGCTCGAACCTGGCGAAGGAGAGCGAGGACGCCGCCTCCTCTTACGAGGCTGGACTACCCGAGCTGGACTGGTACACCGAGGGAGACAAGTACATCCTCGTAGACGAACTCGGCACGCCCGTGCATCCCGAGTGGTACTCAGACGAGTTCGGCAGTCTGCTGAGAAGGGTCGGCCTACCCAGGATCAGGCTGCACGACTCCAGGCATACGACTCTCAGCCTTATGGAGAAGGCCGGCGTGCCGATATCCGTGATCAGCAAGTGGGCGGGCCACTATGACGCGGCCTTCACCATGAAGACTTACGTCCACGCCAGCGACGAGGACCTGAAGGCGGGCGTCCGCTCGCTGGCCAGGCTCCACAAGATCGCTTAGCACGCTGTGAGAAATTGTGAGAGGCAACGGTCCCCGGCCACACGAAAGGGCCATCTCTCACACCCGAAAGATGACCCTGACCTGCGGAAACTCAGTCGGGACGGCGGGATTCGAACCCGCGACCCCTTGACCCCCAGTCAAGTGCCCTACCAAGCTGGGCCACGTCCCGATCTTCTTCCGGGCTTCCCCGGACGCGTCACGCAGCCTATCGCAGGCACGCGATTTCGACGACACCGACGACACCGCTGTCACCGCTGTCACCGCGGCGAGCGTGCGGGCGCGGACGTGCTGTTACTGTGCGAGCCGGACAATATGGGTCGGCTGAGATCGGAGCCTGAGCCAATGACGGACCGCCTTGCCGGCCTGCTGCCGCAGCCTGTCTCCGTCCAGGCCCGGCGCAGTCTCGGCC
>JBOHCP010000374.1:0-5591 GCA_050698875.1 Streptosporangiaceae bacterium
GTGCTGAAGTACGCCGACGACCTGCGGACAGCGCGCACCGCCGACTTCGCAGCAGTGGCCGGTCACGGCGGCGCCGCGGGTCACGGCGGATTCGCGGGCGACGGGGATGCGGCTCATGACGGTGGCGATGGCTGACGACCTCGCTGAGCTGGCGGCCCGATTCGGCGCGGCGCTGCGGCGCTCGGGACTACCGGTCGGGCCCGGCCGCAGCGAGCGGTTCGCCGCGGCCGTCACGCTGGTGCGGCCGGAGAAGAGGCGCGACCTGTTCAACTGCGCGCTCGCGACGCTGGTCTCCGGCAAGGATCAGGCGGACGTGCTGCGCGCGGTGTTCGCGGAGGTATTCGGGGCCATCGACGAGCCGGGCCAGCCGCCGCGCGCGACCCCGGCAGCTCCGGGGCCGCCGGGGTCACCGCAGCCGGCCGAGCTAGCAGACGCCGCGACCGCGGCCCGGGCGCACGCCGAGGTTCTGCGGTCGGTCGACAGGAGCGGGGACGAGGCGGAGTCGGCCGATGATGACCGGGAGATAGCCCGGCCCTACCTCGGCAGCGCCATCGAGCGGCTGTCAGGCACCGATTTCGCCGAGCTGTCGGCAGCCGAGCTGGACGAGCTCGCCGCGGCCATGCGGAAGATGACGCTCGCGGTGCCCGCACGCCGATCCCGGCGCCGGAACCGCAGGCCAGGCGGCCGCCGCACGGACGTGCGGTCTACCCTGCGGCAGGCGCGGCGGACCGGCGGGCACGCGTTCAGGCTCATCGGCCAGGTGCCGGCCATGCGGCCAAGGCGCCTGGTGGTGCTCTGCGACATCTCCGGCTCGATGGAGCCATACGCGCGAGCCATGATCCAGCTGCTGTACTGCGCCGCCGGCGGCGCGAACGCCGAGGTGTTCACCTTCGCTACCCGGCTCACCCGGCTGACGACGGCGCTGGCCCGCACGACACCAGCCGTGGCCATCGCGCGGGCCGCGCAGACCGCACCCGACTGGAACGGCGGCACCCGGCTCGGCGCGGCGCTGAAGGAGTTCAACGACCGGTACGGCAGGCGGGGCATGGCTCGCGGCGCGGTAGTGCTCGTCATCTCCGACGGCTGGGACACCGGAGAATCCGAGCTGGTCCGGCGCGAGATGGAGCGGCTATCGCTGGTGGCGTTCCGGATCGTCTGGATGAACCCGCGCACCAAGAGCGCCAGTTACCAGCCGCTGGCAGCCGGCATGGCGGCGGCGTGGCCATATTGCGACGCCGTCGTGTCCGGGCACTCGCTGGAAGCCATTAACCGACTCACCGCCGCGCTGGCCGACCCGGTCCGGCAGCGGGTGATCACGACACCCGCCGCGGCCTGACCGCTAGTCGTGGTCGGCGTCTGTCCAGTCGCCGTGGCGCCACTCGTGACGCTGTTGCCGCCGTTCGTCGCGCCATTCGCGGCGCCGCTCGCGGACCTGGTCGCGGAGGTCGTGTCGCCGCTCGATAGCCCGCCCCAGGACATCCTCGAGTACGAAGTCACCGCGCTGGCCGAGCGCGCCGCGGCGCGGCGACCGGGTACCCTTGCGCGGCCTGCGCCGCACCTCGATGCCACCGAGCACGCAGATTCCCTCGATCCGCAGTACCGGCGAGTCGGGACCCACGGACTCGTCTCCGCCCTTGATCTCCCGGCCGCCCAGGATCGCGGTGCCGTTGTCGATGACCCGCATCTCCGGCGGCACCGTTACCTCCACGCCGCCGAGAACCGAGATGGCCCGCAGCGTGACCTCGTTGCCCGGTAGCACCGCCTCACGGAAGTCAAGCTCCGCACCACCGAACACGGTCAGAATGTCGATCACGGGCTCGGGATGCCAGGCGCCCTTACGGGTGGCTCCGCCGAAGATCGCGATGATCCGGCCGCCCCGCCTGGACCTGGCCATCTGGGCGGAGGTCGAGGTGACGGGCGCCATGGCCTGCTGCCCCGGCAGGTCGGCGAGCAGCGGCGCCAGCTCGGCCTGCGTCTTGGCCGCGTAGATGGCGTCAAGGCGCTGACCGTGCTCGTCGGCACTCAGACGGCCCTCGGCCAGGGCGTTATTGATCACCGCGGCCGCCGCGTCCCGGTCGGCGTCCGACGCGCGCAGGCCAGAATCCTGGTTGAAGCCGTGGGCGTCCATGCAGCTATTGTCTGCCATGCCCGCCGGTAGGCGGAACACCGACGGCGAATCGGGAGAATTTCGATGGGCCACGTAGAGGCCGCGCACGTGAGCCATGTCCTGCCCGACGGGCGGGTCCTGCTTGACGACGTCTCGTTCCGGGTCGGCGACGGGGTCGTGGCTGCCCTCGTCGGCCCGAACGGTGCAGGCAAGAGCACGCTCATCGGCCTCGTTACGGACGATAGGAAGCCGCAATCCGGGACAGTGAGTTCCTCCGGCGGGCTGGGTGTCATGCGTCAGTTCGTGGGCGGCATCCGGGACGATCGCACGGTCAGGGACCTGCTGCTGTCGGTGGCGCCGCCGCGGGTGCGGGCGGCCGCGGACCGCCTGGACGCCGCCGAGGTGGCCATGATGGAGCGCGACGACGAGCCGACGCAGTTCCGCTACGCGGGCGCTCTCGCGGACTGGGGAGATGCAGGCGGCTACGAGGCCGAGGTGCACTTCGACGCCTGCTGCGTCGCGGCGCTCGGCGTGAGTTACGAGCGGTGCCGGTGGCGAGAGGTTGCGACGCTGTCCGGCGGCGAACAGAAACGGCTGGTGCTCGAGTCGCTGCTGCGCGGCCGCGACGAGGTGCTGCTGCTGGACGAGCCGGACAACTACCTCGACGTGCCTGGCAAGATCTGGCTGGAACAGCAGCTCGCGGCCACTGGCAAGACGGTCCTGCTCGTCAGTCACGACCGTGAGCTCCTCGCCGCCAGTGCCGAGCGGATCATCACAGTGGAGGACGGGCACGTCTGGATCCACGGGGGCGGGTTCGCGAGCTACGCGCAGGCCAGGAAAGAGCGCACGGAGCGGCTCGATGAGCTACGGCGGCGGTGGGACGAGGAGCACGAGAAGCTTCGCCAGCTGATGCTGATGTACAGGCAGAAAGCGTCCTACAACGCCGAGATGGCGTCGCGGTACCAGGCGGCCGTGACCAGGCTACGCAAGTTCGAGGAAGCAGGCCAGCCTGAGCTGGCCCCCCGCGAGCAGAACGTGCGGATGCGGTTGCGGGGCAGCCGCACCGGGAAGCGCACGGTCACGTGCGAGCAACTCGAGCTGACCGGCCTGATGCAGCCGTTCGACGTTGAGGTCTGGTATGGCGAGCGAGTAGCGATTCTCGGCTCTAACGGTTCGGGCAAGTCGCAATTCCTGCGGCTGCTGGCGGGCGACGAGATCGGCCACCAAGGCGTTGCGCGGCTCGGTGCGCGGGTGTCTGCTGGCTTGTTCGCGCAGACCCACGTGCGTCCGGACCTGGCCGGACGTACCCCGGCGGAAATCCTTATGACCCAGCACGCGCTGCTGATGAACGAGGCGATGTCAGCCCTGGCCCGCTACGAACTGACCGGGTGCGCCCGGCAGTCGTTCGAGACGCTGTCCGGAGGCCAGCAGGCTCGGCTGCAGATCCTGCTGCTTGAGCTCGCCGGGTCGACGCTGCTGCTGCTCGATGAGCCGACCGACAACCTGGACCTGGCCAGCGCTGAGGCGCTGCAGGAGGGGCTGGAGTCGTACGCCGGCACGGTACTGGCGGTCACGCACGACCGGTGGTTCGCGAAGTCATTTGACCGGTTCCTGGTATTCGGTGCCGATGGCGAGGTCTACGAATCATCCGCACCTATCTGGGACGAGAGTCGCGTGCGGCGGCCGCGGTAGCGGCCGGCTTGCTAGAGTTCAGTGGTCTGAAGGGGCTCCGGCCGGCCAGGCGGGCCTCTTCCGGAAGCTGGAGCCGGAGGGATTCACGCACCGTGGTGAAGAAACTGCTCGTGGTGGTCGTGCTGGGACTCAGTGCCTTTGCCGTGTGGCGCAAGGTCCAAGCGGACCGGGCCGAGCTCAACTTGTGGACCGAGGCGACGACGGCGGACGACTAGGGCGGCCGCTGGCTCGTCAATGGACAGCGCGACTAACTCGGTCGGCATCAGCCTGGTGTGCTGCGGCCTGATCGGCACGCTCGTGGCCGATGACGGCCTGATCGAGCGTTCGTTTGCCGAGGCGATCGCCACTCAGGGTGTGGTGTCGGGTACCAGCGCGTTCGCGCGCCGGATGTCGCAGGTCCATCAGGCCCGCGGCAGGGCCCCCGGGGATGTGCTGCGGGTGCTCTTCCCGGACAACCAAGCGCGCGCCCAGGCTGCGGAGCTTGCATTTGACCGGGCGTTGCCGGACGCGCTGGGCCGGACGGTGATCACGCGGTTGCCGGGCGCGGTCGAGGCGCTTGATGACATCCGTCGGACGGGACGGCGCATCTGCGTGCTCACCAGCCTGCCGCGCCGGGTGCTCCGTCTGGTCCTCGAGGCTGCCGACCTGCACGGGCACGTTGACCTGGCAGTCAGCCTGGAGGACGGGCCGCGCGGGTTCCCGGCGCCCGATCTTGCTCTGACGGCGATGCTGCAGGCTGGCGTTGCGCGCGTGCAGGATGTGGCGGTGGTGCACGGCACCGGCGCCGGGATGGAATGCGGCCGCAGGTCGGGCGCTCTGGTGGTGGTCGGCGTGCTGACCGGAGCGCATTCGGCTGCTCGGCTGCGTGCCGCCGGGGCCACCCACGTTGTCGGTAGCATCGCCCAGTTGCCGGCGCTACTGGAGAGGCTGCACCCGGTCGCCGTCCGGGCAGTCGGGGCGGAGAACGGCACATCGTCTCAGGGCACGGCCATGGTCGCACCTGCTGGGGCCGTGTCAGCCACCATCGACGTGCCACCGCAGGCGCCCGCCGAGCGGCGCCGTCCGGGTCATTAGATACCTGCGCTCCGGACTCACAGCGCGATTGAGGCGGGCAGGCCCCGATGGATACCAGCAGGATCATCTTCGTGGACTGCGAAGCGCGCGGACCCAGTCCGGTACGCGGCGTGATGACAGAATTCGGCGCCGTGCACTACGACACGCGGCAAAGCTTCCACGGCGTGCTGTTTCTCGGCAGTCCTGACCCTGACAACCCGGCCGTGCCCATCGTGGGTCAGCGCGTGGCGATGGACGGTGAGGTTGCTGCTGCCTTCAACTCATGGCTGGGGAGCCTGATACCGGGGCGTGGGCGTCCGGTGTTCGTCAGCGACAACCCGGCCTTCGACTGGCAGTGGATCGCGGCGATGTTCGCGGTCGCGGAGATCGACAACCCCTTTGGTCATTCAGCGCGGCGCGTCGGCGACTTCTACGCCGGGCTGACCGTGACGTGGCCGAATACGCAGGAGTGGAAGCGCTGGCGCCGGACCGCGCACGACCACAATCCCGTTCACGATGCCCTCGGCAATGCCGAGGCATTCGAGCGGATGCTCAGCGAGTACGGAATCCAGTAGAGCCGCTTTAGCTGGTGCCGAACCTGTTCGAGGGCCCGATTGCCTCGACCGGCTGCGAACGGGGCCAGCTGATCGTCCAGCACGTCATGTTCGACCCGGAGTGGGACGCGGCCTGCCCGTCCTGCACAGCCAGCATGGACGAGTCAACGCCCGCGCTACTGGCT
>JBOHCP010000375.1:0-5581 GCA_050698875.1 Streptosporangiaceae bacterium
CGTCAACCGGCTGTCTGCCGAGCTCGCCACGCGCTACGGGGCGAGCTCCGGCGTACCGGTGGTGCTCCTGCTGGATGAGGCGCCTGTGCTGGCCAGGCGGATCAACCTGCCAGCACTCCTTGCCACTTCGCGGGCTACGAGGACAGGGGTAGTCATCGCGGCTCAGAACGTCACGCAGTTCGGCGACGAGTCGGAACGCTCGAACGTCTTCGATGCCTGCGACACGATGGTGATCCTGCCGGGAGCATCCGACGCCAGCGTCCGGATGTTCCAGTCCCGGCTCGGCCACCGCGAACTGCGCCGCCAGTCGGTGACCCGCGAGCTCGGCCGGGCACACGGTACGGTCAGCTTCTCCGGGGAGAGCGCGGAAGTGCTCGGTGGCCGCGAGATCATGCAGCCCCCGTTCGGCATCTTCCCGGCCCTGCTGCACCCGCGCAGTGACGGCATCGGCGCCGTGGCCGTCGAGCTTGATCGCAGGACGGTGAGCGGATTCGACGGGTGAAGGCAGCTGTGCTGGGCGCCATCGAGGCGTGGCAGGCGAATCCGAACCGGCCCAGGGGTCTGTGCCGCCAAGCCCCGACCTGCTCGGTCTACGGGCACCAGGTCATCATGCAGTACGGCGTCGTGCGGGGCGGCCTCATGACCGCATGGCGGGTCTTCCGGTGCAACCCCTGCCTCGCGGCAGCTGCGCGAAACAGCGGGCAGGCAGCGGCCTAGCAGCCGGTGAGACGCTCCGACAGGTAGCGAACGAGCCCGTCGATGCCGATCCGGTCTTGCTTCATGGAGTCGCGCTCGCGAACCGTCACGGCCTGGTCCTGCAGCGAGTCGAAGTCCACCGTCACGCAGTACGGAGTGCCGATCTCGTCCTGGCGACGGTAGCGGCGGCCGATCGCGCTGGCGTCGTCGAAGTCGCAGTTCCAGTGCTGGCGGAGCAGCGCCGCGATGTCCCTGGCCTTGGGCGACAGGTCGGCATTCCGCGATAGGGGCAGCACGGCGACCTTGACCGGGGCGAGCCGGTAGTCCAGCCGCAGCACGGTCCGCTTCTCCGGCTTGCCCTGCGCGTCCGGCGCCTCATCCTCCGCGTACGCCTCGAGCAGGAACGCCAGCATCGCCCGGTCGACCCCGGCCGCCGGCTCGATCACGTACGGGATACACCGCTCGTTCGTCTCCGGGTCGAGGTAGCTCAGGTCCTGGCCGGACGCGGCGGCGTGCACGCCGAGGTCGTAGTCGGTCCGGTTCGCGATGCCCTCGAGCTCGCCCCACTCGCTGCCGGGGAACTCGAACCGGTACTCCAGGTCGACCGTGCGCTTGGAGTAGAACGACCGCTTCTCTGCCGGGTGCTCGTACCTGCGGATGTTCTCCTGGCTCAGGCCGAGGTCAAGGAACCACGACTCCCTGGCGTCGATCCAGTACTCGTGCCACTTCTCGTCGGTGCCGGGGACCACGAAGAACTCCATCTCCATCTGCTCGAACTCGCGGGTGCGGAAGATGAAGTTCCCCGGCGTGATCTCGTTCCGGAATGACTTGCCGATCTGGCCGATGCCGAACGGGACCTTCTTGCGCGAGGTCTGCAGCACGTTGCGGTAGTTGATGAAGATGCCCTGAGCCGTCTCTGGCCGCAGGTAGGCCAGGCCGGACTCGTCCTCGGTGGCCCCGAGATAGGTGCGCAGCATGCCGTTGAAGTTGCGCGGCTCGGTGAAGGCGCCCCTGGTGCCGCAGTGCGGGCACGACAGGTCGGCCAGGCCGTGCTCGGGTTCGTGGCCGTGCTTCTCCTCGTACGCCTCGATCAGCTGGTCGGCGCGGAACCGGAAGTGACAGGTCTGGCACTCGGTCAGCGGGTCGGTGAACTGGGTGACGTGCCCGCTGGCCCGCCAGACCTCTGGCGCCAGGATGACGCTGGAATCGATGCCGACGATGTCGTCGCGGGCCTGCACCATCGACCGCCACCACTGCCGCTTGATGTTGGTCTTGATCTCCACGCCCAGCGGCCCGTAGTCCCACGCAGCCCGCAGCCCTCCGTAGAGCTCGCTGGACGGGTAGACGATCCCCCGCCGCTTGGACAAGCTGACGATGGTCTCCATGCGATCGCTGCGTCGTGCCATGACTGTCTCCATCCGGCTGGCGGTCGGCGGCCTGCTGTGACATGCGCGAGCCCTCGGCAAGGGCGGCGGCGGCAGTTCCCAGCCTAACCGCAGGTCCGCGGCGGCGTCGCAGGAGTTTCCGGTGCCCGGCCGACCGGGACCAGCCGACCGGGACCAGCCGGCCCCCGCCGGGGGTAGCCTGGCACCGACCGTCGCCAACCGGAGCAGACGGGCAGAGCGCGGCCGGCCGAGCCGGCCTCCGAGACGCTGCCAGCCGGGCTGGCCAGGGAGACGCGGCGTGAGCACGAACCGGCCAGCCAGGCGGCGCGTCCGGCCGTTGCCGACGGGCGGCACCCTGTTCACCCCGAGCGCGTCGGCGGCTCGCCGCGCGACCGAGCGGCACAGTGCCCGCGCGCTGCTGTATCTCTACCAACTCCCGCGCTGGGTGCCTGCGGTAGTGCTGGTGATCCTCTTCGTGGTCGGCCTTGCCGTGCGGGGGCCCGGCGGAGCCGTGGCGTTGTGCGCCCTCGCCGCCGTGCTCGGCTGGCTGGCGGCCGTGTCCTGGCCCAGGCTGACCACAGGCAGCCGGGCGGGCCGCCTGCTGGCCGTGGCCGTCATCGTCGCGTACGCCGGCTACCAGGCCGCCAGGTAGCGGATCCGGGCCAAGACAGGTCGTCCGTTCGCGACCGTTGCCGAGACCGCCGCCCAGTCCTGCGGCCGACCGCTCGGCCGAGTCTTCCGCAGGCCGGATCTCGAGACTGCGACCATTAGCGTTGATCAAATCAGGACGAACAGGACGGGAATTTGACGTTACCGGTCACAGTAATCCCGCGGCGCAGTCACCGCGCCTGCGCCGCGGTCAACTATGGTTGACGAACGTGGTTGCGTCAATATAAGTTGACGTTATGAGCGCCGAGACCGCGGCAGCGCGCGAGCAAGCCGAGACAGCGGACGCCGTAGGCGAGCCAGCGGACGCCGTAGGCGAGCCAGCGGACGCCGTCATCGTTGGCGCCGGGCCGACCGGGCTCATGCTCGCCATCGAGCTGTGCCTGGGCGGCGTCACACCCGTGGTGCTCGAGCGGCTGCCCGAGATCAGCGAGATCCCGAAGGGCAACGGCCTGGTGGGGCACATCGTTCCGGTCCTCGACTACCGCGGCCTGCTTGACACGCTGCGCGCCGACGCGACTTACGCCGGGCCGGTGCCCAGGTTCTTCTTCGGCCCGCTCGGGCTGGACTTCTCGCCCCTGGCCGGCAGCCCGCTGCAGGTGCTGGCGCTGCCGCAGCGGGAGATCGAGCGCAAGCTGGACAGCCGGCTCACCGAGCTCGGCGGCGCAGTGCGCCGCGGCCATGAGCTGACCGGGCTGGCCCAGGGCGACGGCACCGTCACCGCCGACGTGCGCGGCCCGGACGGCGAATACCGCGTGCAAACGAGGTACCTGGTCGGCTGCGACGGGGCACACAGCCCGGTCCGCAAGCTGACCGGCATCGGCTTTCCGGGCCTGACCTCGGACAACGTCGCCAGGATCGGCCGGGTCCTGGTGCCGGCCGGCCTGATCGTGAACGCCACCCGCGAGCTCGACGTGCCGGGAGCCGGGCGGCTGCCGATGATGCGGCCCGTCCGGAACGCGCGCGGCATGTACACGCTGGGACCGCTGGCGAGCGTGGACAAAACGGCCCCCCCGAATGCCTACATCGTGTCCACCCACGAAGAGGAGCCGGCAGCCGACCTGACCGCGCCGATGATGCTCGAGGAGCTGCGGGCCAGCGTGCGCCGGGTGCTCGGTGCAGACCTGCCGATGAGCGACCCGGTGTGGCTGACCAGGGTCGTCGGCAACAGCCGCCAGGCCGACCGCTACCGGGCTGGCCGGGTCCTGCTGGCGGGCGACGCCGCACACGTCTTCGGGCTCGGCGGCTCGCTCAACGTCGGTCTGCTCGATGCCATGAATCTCGGCTGGAAGCTGGCCGCGGAGCTGCGCGGCGGCGCACCGGACGGGCTGCTGGACAGCTATCACGCCGAGCGGCACGCGGCGGGCCGGCGGACCTTGCTGCAGACCAGGGCGCAGCGGGCGCTGTCGGCTGACGACGAGTACGCCCGCGCTGCCCGTGAGCTTGTCGGCGAGCTGCTGGCCTACCCCGAGCCGCTGCGGCACCTCGGCGAGACGATCGCCGGCTCGGACGTCCGCTACGACATGGCCAGGCCCGGCCAGGCAGGCCCGGTCGCAGCGGGGCCGGCGACCCACCAACTGACCGGGTGGCTGGCACCCGACCTGCGGCTGGACGCCGGCCACGGTGCCACCCGGGTGGCCGAACTGATGCGAGCGGCCAAGCCGGTGCTGCTGGACTTCACCGCCGACGGCCGCGTGGCGGCGAGCGTGACCGGGTCGCAGAACCCCGTTACCATCCTGGTCGTCAAGCCGCTGACCGGGACGGCACCAGCGGACGGGCTGCTGATCCGCCCCGACGGGTACGTGGCGTGGGCGAGCGGGCCGGGTGCCGCCGACCCGGCGGGTGGCCTGACCGACGCTCTGGGCACCTGGTGCAGCGTGCCCGCACCACGGTGAGGTGGTTGCGGGCCAGCGCGACGAAAGTCACGGACCGAGCAACGCGGCCGGGACTACGGCCATCCCGTCTGGACGGCGGTAGGCGGCTGGCCCGGTGGTAATGACCACGGAATCCAGCAGCCGGCTGCCGAGTTGCGCGTCAAGCCATCGGAGGTGACGGACATCCCGGTCGTCTGGCACCTGTCCGAGTTTGACCTCGACCGCGAGCACGCCGCCGTCGCGCTCGATGATGAGGTCGATCTCGTGGTCACCGCGACGCGTGCGCAGGTGGCTGACCTGTGCTTCGGCAGCCTGCGCGTAGACGCGGACGGACTGGGTTACCAGCGACTCGAAGAGCTTGCCGAGGAGCGTCCCCCCCGGCAACGGCCCTGGTCCTGCTGGCCGCCCGGAGAATAGGGCGGCTGCGTCTGCTCGCAGTAGCCGGGCGCCGAGCGCCGGATCGGCGAGGTGGTGCTTGGGCGACGACGCGAGCTGGGCGAAGCTGTTACCGGTCGGCAGCCAGGCAGGAAGAGGGTCGAGGATGAAGAGCCGTTCCAGCACATCCCGGTAGACGTGAGTAGTGGTCTTGGCAGGCTTGTCGGTCATGTCGCCGGTCGCTGCGTCCCGGATCTTCTCATAGGACGCCACGGAGGATGTCGCGGCTGCATAAGCGGCCATCCACCGCCGCAGCACCTGAGGACGCCTGACCGTATGCCCGGCTTCCTTGAAGTCGCGGTCCACGATCCCGGCTAGGTAACCGTCGAGCTGTGCCCGCAGCACCCGACCAGTTACCCGCCGGAGTCCGGGGAACCCTGACTGAAGGATTTCCCGGACGTAGTGCTCTAACGAGGCCAGCCTCGGACCGCCGAGGCGGTGGCTCGCGCTGATCGAAGCGGCTGAGGCCCGGGCGTGGCCGGGGCGGCGGTCCGATCCTGCCCTCGGGTGCTCGCGGCTTCGCCG
>JBOHCP010000376.1:0-5580 GCA_050698875.1 Streptosporangiaceae bacterium
CGTGATGCAGGCAGCCGTGGCCGGCGGCGTGGCGGCGACGAGCGACCTGATCGCGGGCGGTCGCGCCGCGACGACCGCGATCCGGCAGGCCCTGCGAGGGTCCCGGCGATCGCCGCGGTCGGCGCGTGGCCTCGCCGCGATCGCCGGAGGCGCACTCGTAGCGGCCATCGTGCTCACGGTCGCCCTGACCGGCAACGGCAGGACGCCGACAAGCGCCCACGCGCCCGCCCACCCGGCGGCCGCGGCCCCGCCGGCGGTGTCGCTTGCCGTCCCGCCGTCACCGTCACCGTCACCGTCACCGTCACCGTCACCGAGCGTGCCGCCCAGCCCTAGCATCAGCCCCGCAGCCGCGGTGCAGCCGGCCCCGGTCTGGACCGGGCTGAGTGCAAGCCTTGACGTCCCCGGCGGGCCGACGTTCGGCGACACCGAGCCACTCCTGTTCCAGGTGGCGAACACCGGCTCCGCAGCAACGGGCACGGTGACCGCCTCGATCATCCTGCCGGCTGGCAGCTCGGTGTTCGGCAATGAGCCTGGCGCGGACGCCGGCGGCGGCTCCGACGGGAAGGGGAACTTTCAGCACGGCGGCTGGGACTGCCAGCCGGTCGCAGGCGGCGCCACCTGCACCCACGACGCGATCGCCGCGGGCCAGCACGCGGACGGCGTGCTCGTCGTCAGTCTCAGCGGCTCGGCCGCGTGCGGGCAGCCCGTCCGGCTGTCGGTCACGTCCGGCCCCGCGATTGCGCAGGCAACGCAGGATCTACGCTGCTAGCCTCGCCGGCTGCGCTGGCCGATGGCCCGGCGCAGGCGGCGCGGACACCACACCCAAGCAGACGCGGAGACGCCGATGACGCAGCGACCGCGGCTCGCCAAGCAGCCGGATCTGCAACCGCACCAGGAGGCCGCCTGGTTCAGGGAGACGTGGCGCTCGGCGGTCTCGTTCCGGCCGGCCGGCTACGCACGGAACCGTAGTGCTGCGACCGCGATCTATTTCCTGCTCTGTCCGGGCGAGGAGTCGGCCTGGCACGCCGTGCGCTCGGACGAGCTGTGGCTCTGGCACTGCGGGGCCACGCTGACACTGCGGCTCGGCGGATCGGCGGCCCAGCCCGCCGAGGCCGGCGTGGTGAGACTCGACGCCGACGTCAGTCACGGCGAGCAGCCCCAGGCGGTCGTTCCCGGCGGGACCTGGCCGAGCGCGGCACCGGCCGGTCAGAACCCGGTCCTGGTCAGCTGTGTCGTCGCACCCGGCTTCGACTTCGCGGACTTCCTGCTGGGCTGACCGTCACCGCTGCCGAGGAATCAGCCGAAGGGCCCGCCCGGCGCCCGGCCGGACGCAGACGTGCCAGGCCTGGCCTTCGTCGATGACGTTGACGTCGCCGTCCCGCTGGTGCCCGATCAGCACCGCCCGCAGCACATGGTCGGCCTCGAACTGGCGAAACCAGCTCATCTCCAGGTCCGCCGCGTATCCAACGCAGTGCGCGCTGGGGAACAGCGCGGCGTATCCGAGCGCACGCAGCTGGCGCTGATAAGCCACGCTGCGGGCCAGGCTGGTGACCCACAACCGCGGCGTACCCGGCGGCGCGAGCTTGGCGAAGTCGGCCGCGATCTGGTTGAGCAGCACGATCAGCTCGGCCCTGGCGCACGCGAACCGCAGCCCGACGGTCGCGGGAGCGTGGCCTGGAGCGGCCGCCCGTTCCGCCGTGCGGACCGCCCTGGCGAGCAGAGTCGTCGCCTGCCGGCGGTAGCGGAATGCCACCTTGCCGTCCCGCCGCAGCACATCCAGGTCCAGCAAGTCGGGAGCGGCCTGGACGTCCGCGTCAGATTTGTAGGCGGGCACGTGCCCCCACCACAGCACGTCGATCTGAGTGAGCAGGGTGATCCGCACCATCGCCGCGAGGTCAGCGGCCGAGTTGGGCGTGCGCGGCCGGTAGCTCCGCACATCGCGCAGCATCCGCTGGATTGCCGCCTCCGGGCCGGACGGCGTCGCCGACAGCACCATGGCGAACTCGGGTTCGCGGAGCCTGCGGTCCAGCACGCGCTCCGCCACGGCCACGCTCGGACTGCGTCCTGGTCCGGCTAATTCCGCGAGGACGTCTGCCACGGCCTGCCGGTACACCGCCACATCAGACAACCGCCGAGCGGCCCCCGCCGACAGGTCGTCAGCCGCCGTCTCGGCATTCAGCAACCACCCCGTCACTACGGCTCCCCCTGTTGCGACTCGCCGCCGCGGATCGAGTGCAGGAGACTGAGAGTAACAGCACCAGCACTATCCGTGACACACGATTCGCCGGATGCGGTCCGCACCGGTTGGTCACGGGGGGCGACGGTCGTCGTCGCCGCCGACAGCCGGGGAGGTAAGGCTACGGTTACTGTTATTTGCCAGGGACTGCGTGCTACCGGGAACGTCAGTCACAGTCATCGAGTTATGACTTGTGTGGGGCCCGACCGTGACATACGCTGTCGATATATCGTGAGCGTATCGCGAGAGGTGGCGAGGAACATGCCGGCGGGAGCAGCGGGGGCCTGCGACTTCGACGCTGGGCTATTCGACGTATCCAGGTGCGCCGCTGAGCTGTTCGCCCAGATTCGCCGGGGCATCCGGGCGATGGCGAGCGAGCAGCACCGCGGCAGCCCGTGGGAGCGGGCCTTCGGCGGTCCGAAGGGGCCAGGGCACTGGGGTGGCGGCTTCTTCGGGGCCAGGGGGCCCTGGTGGCCCGGGACGCCGCCCCCGCCAGGGCCCGGCCGCGGGCAAAAAGCGAGCCGCGGCGACGTCCGCGCGGCTATCCTCGCCCTGCTGCGGGACGGGCCGCGCAACGGGTACCAGATCATGTCCGAGATCGAGGAGCGCAGCGGCGGTGCCTGGCGGCCGAGTCCCGGCGCCGTCTACCCGGCGCTCTCCCAGCTCGCGGACGAGGGCCTGATATCTGCCGAAGAGTCAGGCGGCAGGCGCACGTTCAGCCTGACCGATGCCGGGCGCGCATACGTAGCCGAGAATCCGGAGATGGCGCGCGGGGCGTGGGAATCAACAGAGCAGCAGGAGGCCTGGCAGCTTCCTGGGCTGTTCGCCGCCGCGGCGAGGCTGGGCAGCGGAATCGTGCAGCTCGCCCACGCCGGCACGGCAGCGCAGGTCAGCGCCGCGGAACGGCTGCTGGAGCGGACCAGGCGCGAGCTCTACCGGATCCTCGCCGCCGACGGCGAGGATGCTGACGAGGACGAGCAGGAGATCTAGCCGACGGGGGGCAGCTCATGTATGACAACATCCGGATCTCAGACGCCGACCGCGAACGGGTCACGGCCCGGCTCCGCGAGCACTACGCCGAGGGCCGGCTCACCGCGGAGGAACTTGACGAGCGGGTCTCCGCGACGCTGAGCGCCAAGACCTTCGGCGACCTGCGCCCGATCATGGCCGACCTGCCGGAGCCGGGACCACTCGGGCCGCAGCCCGGGCCGGTGCCACCGCCGTTCCAGCGCCCGCCCTACGCCTACCGGCGCGGACCGCGGCTGCTGCCGGTGGCGTTCCTGCTGCTGTTCCTGGTGCTGATCCTGCCGGGCGCAGGCTGGGCCTTCTTCGCCTTCGTCAAGTTCGCGCTGCTGGCCTGGCTCGTCCTCTGCATCGTGGGGATCTTCACCGCGGCCCGGTTCCGCCGGCGCGCCCGCCGCCACACGCGGCCTGACAACGGCGATCCGTGGAGCCGCTACACCGGGCGTCGGTAGCCGGTCCATTGCCGTCGGCGTCCCGGTTAGCTCATGAGCGGGCCGCGCCCACGATCCTGATCGCGTCGTCGACGGTAGCCTGCAGCCGTCCGCCGTGCGCGCCGCGCCAGTAGATACGCCCGCAGTCCTGGCAGCGGGCGAACGACTCGTACGTGCGCCGGGTGCCCGGCTTGAGCAGCGCCGCGATGTCGGCCTTCGCCGCGGGAGCGAGCGACCCGTTGCAGGCCGTGCATCGCGTCCACGGTGCCAGCGGCGGCGCGAACCGGTCAAGCACGTCCGCGAACTGCTCGTCAGGCCGGGCACCCCGCACGTAGGCACCGCGCCACAGGCTCCGGCGCTGCAGCAGCGCGCGATCTTGGGTGAGCAGGACCCGCCGGGCAGCGTTGGCCCGCTCAATCAGCTCGTCGTCGTCCGCGTCCCGGTTGTAGGCAGCGTCGACTCCGACCAGCCGCAGCCGCCGTGCGAGCGTGCCGAGGTGCACGTCAAGCAGGAACCGCGGTTGGTCCACCGGCTGAGGACGCGACACCGGCAGCACGAACGCGACGTCCCCGCCGCGCGGCCGGTACCGCGGCTGCTCCGGCACGCCGTTTACCACCAGGGCGCCGACCTCGGTGAGTGGCACGCCGAGCGACTGGACGACGTGGCCGAGGGAGGAGACGCCGTCGCACCGCACCCGGGCCGGCCCACCGCGCCTGGCCGGCCGCAGGAACAGCGTGAGCTCGGGCGCGACGCGGATGTCGGCTTCCGGCTCTGGCTCGCTCGCCACGGATACCAGTGTGCCGCGGTGCGCGGCGATCACAGCACCAGCGGTGCCGCGTGGCCGGACGGGCTAGCGGCGCGGCGGCAGCGCCGCCTCGATCAGGTGCGGCCCCGGCTCGGCGAGCGCGTGCTGGAGCTGGCTGGCGAATTCGGCCGCGGTAACGGCGCGACTCGCCGGGACCCCCATCCCGGCCGCGAGCGCGGTGAAGTCGATGTCAGGCCGGGTCAGTTCGAGCAGATCGCGGGCGGTCTGGCCAGCCGCGGCGCCGGTGCGCTTGAGCTCCATGGCGAGGACCGCGTACGACCGGTTGCTGAAGATGACGGTGGTGACGTCCAGCTGCTCGCGGGCGTGCGTCCACAGCGCCGACGCCGTGTACATGGCGCTGCCGTCCGCCTCAAGCGCGAGCACCGGCCGGTCCTGGCAGGCGATTGCCGCGCCGGTCGCGACCGGCAGCCCCTGGCCGATCGCGCCGCCGGTCAGGCTGAGCCAGTCGTGCGGCGGTGCGCCCGCGGTGGCACCAGTCAGCCACCCGCCAGAGGTATTCGCCTCGTCGCAGACGATCGCGCCTTCCGGCAGCAGCGCGCCGATCACCGCAGCGGCGGACGCGCCGGTCAGCTCCCCGCCGGGCACCTGCGGCCGGGCCGGCTGTTGCCGCACCGGCGCCGTGCCGGAAGCGGCCAGGTCGGCGAGCTCGGCGAGCGCGGCCGGCACGTCCTCACCGGGTACGGCCAGCAGGTGCACCTGGCAGCCCTCGGGCAGTGGCGTGCTCGGCTTGCCTGGGTAGGCGAAAAACGACACCGGCGCACGCGCGCCCGCCAGGATCAGATGCCGCGTGCCGGCCAGCTGATCAGCGGCCTGCTCGACCAGGTAGGCGAGACGTGCCACGGAGGGAACGCCGGTGCCTCGCTGCTGCCGTGCCGGGAACGTCTCGGCCAGCAGGCGCGCTCCGGTGGCCGACGCGATCCGGCTCGCGTCTTCCAGCGCAGGCCGGGTCAGCCCGGTGCCGCCGAGCAGGATGATGACCGACTCGCCGGTCTCGCCGCCCGAGCCCACGCCGCGCAGCGCCCCGAGTGCCTGGCCGACCACGGCCGGCGAGACCGGTGCGGGCG
>JBOHCP010000377.1:0-5569 GCA_050698875.1 Streptosporangiaceae bacterium
GCCGCGAGCGGCCAGCGCCGCGCGCGACGGTGCCGTCGTCGCGACGCCGGTACGCGCTGCCGATGAGATTCCCGACGGTGACCGCGTTACCTGGCGCCAGTACGACGGGCAGCCCCGCGGCAGCAGCCTGATCAGGATGGCGCCGTGGTTCGACGACGGCTCGCTGGAGGTGCACATCGCGCGCCGGTTCTTCTGGACCGACGCGGCGGCGGCTCACCGCGAGGTCGAGGACGGCCACACCCGCGGGAAGCTGCTGCTGATCGTCGACGAGGACCGCGCCGCGAAGGCGGGCGTGTGACTACTCGGTTAGCCGTACCGAAGCACCGGCGGGGCTAGAGCGGGATGTTGCCGTGCTGGCCGCGGCCGGACGGCGCGCTGGAGATCGCGTCGAGAATCGCCTGCCGGGTCTTGTCCGGCTCGATGACCTCGTCGACGACACCGGCCGACACCGCCCTGGTCAGGCCGCCGACGATCTCCTCGTGCTCGGCCGCGAGCCGCGCCTCCACCTGCTGGCGCTCGTCCGCCTGGGCAGCGGCCAGCGTCCGCCGGTGCAAGATCCGCACCGCGGCGACCGAGCCCATGACCGCGATCTCAGCGCCCGGCCACGCGAACACCTTCGTCGCCCCGAGCGAGCGCGAGTTCATCGCGATGTAGGCACCGCCGAACGCCTTGCGGGTCACCAGCGTCACCCGCGGCACGATCGCCTCCGTGAACGCGTGCAGCAGCTTGGCGCCGCGGCGCACCACGCCGTCCCATTCCTGGCCGACGCCCGGCAGGTAACCGGGCACGTCCACCAGCACCACCAGCGGCACGCCGAACGCGTCGCACATCCGCACGAACCTGGCCGCCTTCTCCGCCGATGTCGCGTCGAGGCAGCCGCCGAGCCGCAGCGGGTTGTTGGCGATGACGCCGACCGTGCGGCCGCCGAGCCGGCCGAGCATGGTGACGATGTTCGGCGCCCAGCGGGGGTGCAGCTCGACTCCCGGCCCGTCCAGCAGCCCGCCGATGAGCGGGTGCACGTCATAGGCACGGCGCGGCGACTCCGGCAGTAGCGCGGCGAGGTCGGTGTCGGGCAGCGCCACGTCGGCGGCGGTGACCTGGTCGCCGAGCAGCAGCACCAGTTCCCTGGCCTTCGCGATGGCCGCCGCGTCGGTGCCAGTCACCACGTGCACCACGCCAGACCGGCGGCTGTGCGGCTCAGGGCCGCCGAGCCGCTCCATGTCCACGTCCTCGCCGGTGACGCTGCGCACGACGTCCGGGCCGGTGACGAAGATGCGGCCCTGCTCGGACAGGATGACCAGGTCGGTGAGCGCCGGCCCGTAGGCGGCGCCGCCGGCGGCCGCGCCGAGCACCACGGAGATCTGCGGCACCTTGCCGGACGCCCTGGTCATCGCCGCGAACACGGTGCCGACCGCGTGCAGGCTCTGCACGCCCTCGAGGATCCGGGCGCCGCCTGAGTGCCAGAGCCCGATGATCGGCGCGCCGATCCGCACCGCGTGCTCGTAGGCGGTGACGATGAGCGTGCAGCCCGCCGAGCCCATGGCGCCGCCCTGGACTCTCGGGTCGCTGGCGAAGGCGACGGTGCGCACCCCGCCGATGCTGCCGGTGCCGGCCAGCGTGCCGCTGTCGTCGGCGGGCTGCAGCAGCTCCAGCGAGCCAGGGTCGAAGAGTGCCTCGAGCCGGGACTGCGGGTCGCGGCTCAGCCGTGCGTCGGCGGCCGCCGCGGCCGCCGCGGGTGTCGCGGCGAACACTGGCCTGGCAGGAGTCGGCCCGGCGAGACGCGACACCCCGTTCCCCTCCGTGGCAGCCTGGCGCGTGGCCGGCGGACTCTGCAGCATCGTCACGTCTGTCTCCTCTGGGGGCACGGGCACGGCTGGCAACGGCTCAGGCTTCGGTGAAGGCGAGCGCCACGTTGGCGCCGCCGAAGCCGAAGGAGTTGTTGAGCACGGCCATCGGACGGTCACCGCGAGGCTTGAGCACCTGCGTCGACGTCGAGATGCTCAGCCCGGCGTCATCGTCCGGGTCTTCGAGGTTCAGTGTGGGCGGCGCCAGGTGGTTGCGGAGGGCCAAGATCGCCGCGACCGACTCGACCGCTCCGGCGCCGCCGAGCAGATGACCGGTCATCGACTTGGTGGCCGACACCACGACCCCCGGCGCGGCGTCGCCGAGGGCCGCGGCGATCGCCTGAGCCTCGACGACGTCACCAGCCGGGGTCGAGGTCGCGTGCGCGTTGACGTGCGCGACCTGAGCTGGATCGAGCCCGGCGTCGGCGAGCACCCGGCCGATGACGAGCTTGAGGCCGATGCCACCCGGCTCGGGCTGGGCGATGTGATGGGCGTCGGAGGAGTACCCGACGCCGGCCGCGACGGCCTGCACGGTCGCCCCGCGGGCGGCCGCGTGCTGCTCGGATTCCAGCACCACCATGCCCGCGCCCTCGCCGAGCACGAAGCCGTCGCGTCCCTTGTCGAACGGCCTGGACGCCCGCTCCGGCTCGTCGTTGCGGGTCGACAGCGCGCGCATGGCGGCGAAGGCCGCGATGTTCAGCGGGATGATCGCCGCTTCCGTCCCGCCGGCCAGCACCACGTCGGCCCGGCCGGACCGGATCATCTCGAGCCCGTAGCCGATCGCCTCGGCCCCGGATGCGCACGCGCTCACCGTGGCGTGCACGCCCGCCCTGGCGCCCAGCTCGATGGCGATCCACCCGGCCGCCCCGTTCGGCATCAGCATGGGCACCGTGAACGGGGACAGCCGCGACCAGCCCTTCTCCTTGAGCGTGTCGTAGGCCGACAGGGTGGACGCGACGCCGCCGATGCCGCTGGACACCACCACGCCGAGCCGCTCCGGGTCGACGGCCGGCGAGCCCGCGTGCGCCCAGGCTTCCCTGGCGGCCACCAGCGCGAACTGCTCACAGCGATCCAGCCGCCTGGCCTGCACCCGGTCGATCAGGGTGGCCGGGTCGGCCGCCGCCCACGCCGCGATCCTGGCGGGCAGCTCGGCCGCCCAGTCCTGCGTCAGCTTGACGATTCCGCTGCGGCCGGCCAGCAGCGACGCCCAGGTGCTGGCGACGTCGGTGCCGACCGGCGTGATGGCGCCCAGCCCGGTGACGACGACGCGCGTCCTCTCGCTACCCACTGATGTTTTGCTCCTCGCCCAGTCGGCGACAACTCCGTCAGGCTGACACCTCGGCGCGCCGGACGTAGTCGACCACGTCCTGCACCGTCTTGAGGTTCTTGAGCTGGTCGTCGGGGATCTCGACGCCGAACTTGTCCTGCGCCGCGACCGCGATCTCCACCATCGACAGCGAGTCGATGTCGAGGTCGTCGACGAACGTCTTGTCGGGCGTCACCTGGTCGGCGGGAACCCCGGCGACCTCGTCGATGATCTCCCCCAGACCCGCCAGGATCTCCTGCTCCGTCATGGCCATGATGTGTTGCTCTCCTTCTGCGGTCCTGCTCGAGGTGGTGGACGCTCCCGTACCGGGAGCGGGGTCAGGGTACCGTGATCACCTGGGCGGCGTAGCACATGCCCGCGCCGAAGCCGACCAGCAGCGCGTGCTGCCCGGACTGGATCTCGCCGCGCTCGATCATGCGCGACAGCGCCAGCGGGATCGACGCCGACGAGGTGTTCCCGGCGGTGACGATATCGGTCGCCACGATCGCCTGCGGCGCGCCCAGCTTGCGGGCGATCGCCTCGATGATCCGCAGGTTCGCCTGGTGCGGGACGAACGCTGCCAGCTCGCCCGGTGCCACGCCCGCCTTCTCGCAGGCCGCGACGGCGAGCGGGGCGAGCGCCGTGGTGGCCCAGCGGAACACCGCCTGGCCTTCCTGGACGATGAACGAGTTCCGGTCCTTGATGTAGATCTTGTCGGCCAGGTCGCCGTCGCTGCCCCACAGCACGGGGCCGATGCCCGGCGAGTCCGCCGCGTCGGCGACCGGCCCCACGACCGCCGCGCCGGCTCCGTCGGCGAAGATGATGCAGGTGGACCGGTCGGTCCAGTCGATCCACTGGGACAGTTTCTCCGCGCCGATCACGAGCACGTTGCGCGCGGTGCCGGCGCGCACCGCGTCGGCGGCGTTCGCCAGCGCGTAGCAGAAGCCCGCGCAGGCCGCGTTCATGTCGTAGGCGCCCGGCGTGAGGATGCCGAGCCGCCTGGCTACCGTGGCGGCCGTGTTCGGGATCTGCGCCTCCGGCGTGCAGGTCGCGACGATCACCAGGTCGATGTCGGCGGGCGACAGTCCGCTGCCGGCCAGCGCCTTCCCGCCGGCCTGCACGGCCATGTCAGCGACGGTCTCGTCGGGACCGGCGATGCGCCGGCTGGCGATGCCCACCCGGGAGCGGATCCACTCGTCGCCGGTGTCCACGGACTGCGCGATCTCGTCGTTGGTGACCACCCTGGCGGGCTGGTAGCCGCCGAAGGCGAGCACCCGGGCGCCCGCCTGGCCCTCGGTGAGTCGCATCGTGTTCCTTTCGCCCGCTCGCTGTCGCGGATGTGGTTGTGGTTGCGCTTACTCGGCTGTCGTCGGCAGCAGCCGCAGCAGGGGCTGTCCCGCGCTCACGGGGTCACCGTCCTCGACCAGCCATTCCATGACCGTGGCGGGGAACGGGGTCGCTATCGCCTGATCACCGCCGCGTATTTGCACCCGCCCGAGGTCGGTGTGCTGGCCGACCTGGGTGCCGGGCCCGGCGGTCTCCTGCTGGCCGTCCGCGGCGCGGAAGGTCCCGGCCGCCGGGGCGACGAGCAGCCGCCACTCCGGCGCGTGGTGGTCGTCGTGACTGTCGGCGTGCTCGGCCAGCAGCGCCCGGGCCGCGCCGAGATCGTCCGGCGTCTTCAGGGCGACCAGCTGCACGCCGCGCAGCGCCCGCCTGGCCAGCCCGGTCAGCGGGCCGGCCGGCGGCAGCTCAATGATCGCCGTCACCCCGAGCGAGTCCATGGTCTGCATGCACAGGTCCCACCGCACCGGGGCGCTGACCTGGTTGATGATCCGGTCCAGCCAGTCGGGGCCGGACTTGACGACGGCGCCGTCCCGGTTGGACAGCAGCGGCCGGACCGGGTCCCTCGCGGCCACGGTCGCGGCGGACGCGGCGAGCGCGTCGACGGCCGGCGCCATGTGGTGGGTGTGGAACGCGCCCGCCACCGACAGCGGTCGCAGCCTGGCCCCGGCCGGCGGATCGGCCGCGAAGGCGTCCAGTTGCGCCAGCGTGCCGGCCGCGACGAGCTGGCCGGCGCCGTTCACGTTGGCCGGTGTCAGCCCGTGCGCCTCGATCGCCGCGAGTACGGCGTCCTCGTCACCGCCGAGGACCGCGGTCATGCCGGTCCGCTCGGCCGCCGCGGCCGCGGCCATGCCGCGGGCCCTGACACCGACCAGCCGCATCGCGTCGTCGGCCGTGATCACCCCCGCGAGCACGCCCGCGGCAAGCTCGCCGACGCTGTGGCCAGCCACGCCCACCGACTGCCGGCTGACCGGGTGCGCCCCCGTGACCACCTGGTCCAATGCCGCCGCGATGGCGGCCGCGACGAGCAACGGCTGGGCGACCGCGGTGTCCCTGATCTCGTCGGCGTCGGCAACGG
>JBOHCP010000378.1:0-5568 GCA_050698875.1 Streptosporangiaceae bacterium
GTATCGATCGAAGGTGCTAGACGACTCCCCCGCCGATCCGGGCCAGGCCGCAACGTATTTCACCGCGCGGCTGACCTTCGAGGCCGACTGCGCCGACGTCGGCGCCGATCTCGCCGCCGGCTGCGGCGGGTTCGTCGTGGTGGACTGCCGGAGCACGCAGGCTTATCAGGCCGGTCATGTCCCCGGCGCGATCAGCATGCCGCACCGGCGCATCACCGCCGAGATGGCCGACGCAATGCTGCCGCCCGATGCCGTGGTCGTGACCTACTGCGACGGCCCGCATTGCAACGCCTCGACAAGAGGCGGGCTGCGGCTTGCCCAGCTTGGCCGGCCGGTCAAGGAGATGCACGGCGGGCTGGACGGCTGGATCCGCGACGGGCTGCCGGTCGAAACCGGGCCGGGCCGGGCAGCTCTCCAGCCGCGCCCGTGACCGTATCCGCTGGAGGATCGCAGGTGCGGCAATCTCCGCCGCCCGCGCGCAGGCTGGGCCGCCGGTTCGCGCTGCTGTGGGCCGGGCAGAGCGCCAGCCTCCTCGGCGATCAGATCACGCTGATCGCGCTGCCGCTGCTCGCCGTCGGCTATTGCCGTGCGGGCACGTTCGACGTCGGGCTGCTCGGAATGTGCCTGCGCCTGCCATTCCTGCTGATCGGGCTGCCTGCGGGCGTGTGGGTCAGCAGGTTCGGCCTGAACCGGTCGATGGTCCTTGCCGACATCGCCCGCGGGCTGGCCATCGGACTGCTGCCCGCCGCTGCGCTGGCCGGACTGCCGAGCCTGGCCGTGCTCTTCGCGGCGGCATTGACCGTCGGGGTGGGTACCGTGTTCTTTCAAGTCTCCTACCAGTCTCTTGTGCCCGAGCTGATCCCAGACCAGGCGCGCTGGCATGCCGCCAACACCAGGCTCTCCTTGTCGGAATCGATGTCCCTGCTGCTCGGCCCGGCGCTTGGCGGCGTCGTCGTCGGCTGGTGCGCCCCGCCGGGGGCGCTCTTCGCGGACACGGGCACATTCGTGGCGAGCGTTGCGACCCTGCTGCTCCTCGCCCGCAGCCGGGCGGCGAGACCGGCCGGCGCGCCGTGCCGTCAGCAACCGTCGCTGCGCCGCCAGATCGCGGACGGGCTGCTGTACGTGCGCCACATCCCGGTCCTGAACTCGATCATGTGGACCGGCGCCGCCTACAACATCGGCGCCGCCATGTACGACTCCATGCTGGTGCTGTTCGGCGTGCACGTGCTCGGCCTGAGTCCGGCGCGGCTCGGCATCGCGGTCGGCATCGGTGCCATCGGGTTCCCGCTGGGGAGCATGCTGTCGGGCCAGGTGAACGCTCGGCTCGGCATGGGCCGGGCACTGATCGCCGCCGCAGTGCCGTCGGTCGGCGGCCTGCTGGTGGCCGCGTGTGCCACCGGCCGCGCGGCCGCGCTGGTCCTGGCAGCGGGGACCATGCTGGTCGGGCTCGGGCAAGGCTGCTTCGCCGTCAACGCGATCACCCTGCGCCAGCTCGCATCCTCGGCCGACATGCGCGCCCGCGCGACCAGCGTCCACCGCTTCGTCTCCTGGGGCGCGCTGCCGGTCGGCTCGCTGCTGGCAGGCCTGATCGGGCAGGCGTGGGGCATCCGCACCGCGATGATCACCGCAGGGCTGATCTCCGCGACATGTGCCTGGCCGCTGCTCGGCTCACCACTGCGCCGTAGAGACTGCGCAGGCAGCTAGCTGCCTGCGCAGCCTCAGCTGGTCGGGGCTACCTGCGGGCGATCGTCACTAACTCAGCACGCTAACCAGAAAATCACCTACCTGAGCGGGCGCGCGGCAGCGAACCGGAGCCTGTGATCGCGGGTCAGTTTTGTCGCCGGCCGGCTTGTTCAGGCGGCCGGGGCGAGGGTCACGGTGAACCCGAGTGCTTCGAGTTGCCGAATGTGGTTGCGGGTCTTCTTGTCGGTGTCGATCCGGCTGGCGTAGTAGCCGGCGCCGAGGTCGTGGTAGCGGGCGGCAGGGTTGGTGAGCAGATGCCAGGTGATCACCAGAATGGTCCGGGCGATCGCGACCAGGGCCCTGAGCTTGCCGCGGCGTTTCACCAGGCGACGGTAGCGCTCGCCCAGGAAGGTGTCGGTCCGGGCGGCTGCTGCGGCGGCCTCGCCGAGGGCACCCTTGAGATAGGGATTGCCTTTGCCGGTCTTGCCGGCCTGGCTGCGCGGCCCGGACTGGATGGTGCGCGGTGTCAGCTTCGCCCAGGACACCAGATGCCCGGCGGTGGGAAACCTGCTCATATCCAGGCCGATCTCGGCGATGATCACCTGAGCGGTCTGCAGGCTGATCCCGGGGATATCGTCCAGGCGCGCGACGGCGGGCAGCACGGCCGCATCGGGCCCGAGGCCGGCGCCCGGGCCGGTGGTTCCGTCAGCATCGACGCCACGGGCGGCGGGGATCGCCGCGATCAGTTCCGCGATGCGGGCGGTGAGCTTGTCGACCTGGGCGGTGAGGCCGTCGATCTGGTCGAGCAGCATCCGGGCCAGCTCGGCGTGGTGGTCGTCGAAACGGCCGGTGAGCGCCTCGACCAGGACCGGGCGCTTGGCGCGCATCCGGCCCCGGGCTAACTCGGCCAGAACCCGGGGATCACGTTCCCCCGCGATCAGCGCCTCGATCATGTCCCGGGCCGAGGCGGTGGTCAGCGTGCTGGCCACTGCCGACATCTTGATAAGCGCGTCTTCCAGCAGTTTCTCCAGCCGCTGCCAGTGCCGCGTGCGGTCGCGGGTCAGGTCCAGGCGCAGCCGGGTGTAGTCCCGCAGCTGCCGGATCTGCGCCGGCGGGACGAAGCTAGGCCGCAGCATGCCCCGCTCGGTCAGCTTCGCCAGCCACACAGCATCAAGCTTGTCAGTCTTGGGCCGGCCCGGCGCGTTCTTCACGTCCCGGGCGTTGACCAGCTGCACATCCAGCCCCGCTGATTCCAGCAGGTAAAACCAGATCCGCCAGTAATCGGATGTCGCCTCGAGGGTGACCTTCTCGATCCCCTCGCCCGCCAGAAGACCGGCCAGCTCCAGGACCGCGTTAGTGGTGGCATCCACCCCCCACACGCGGGTCCGCCGCTTCCCCGGCCGCGACTCATGCGGCACCCGCGTGCATACCATCCCCGACGCCTTAGCCACATCGACGGCAGCTACCCGCTCCAGGACCTGCTCGTATTCCTCGTCCTCGATCTCCTGCGGTTCCCTCATCACCGCGACCATCTCCTCGCACCAGGCAGGGGTCACCAAGGGATGCCCGGGGGCCTCGGTCGGGAAGCCGAGAATCTAACCAGCGTGCTCGAAGCAACAATGCGCGACCCGTCAAGGTCAAGGCCCCGGCGCCAGACTATCGGGCGGGCTCAAGTCCCAAGGTGCCAGCGGCGTCGGCGGGCAACCCACCCCGATTTTCACGCCAGCGCGGCGTCCCCCGCAGGGATATCAGCGACTATCGGCATTCCCGCAGGCGTGTCACCTGCTTCATCGCGGATTCGGGCCTGAGTGCACACCGGCGACGGCCGTTGCATTCGATGCAACGACCCTGCGGCTGGCGCGGCCTGTAGTCGGGCGGCATCGAGGCGGTGCAGCGTCAAGTCCTGATGATAATATGCTTTTATGCGCACCACGATTGATCTCCCTCCAACCCTTATGCGAGCTGCGAAGGCGCGTGCCGCTGAGGATGGCGAGAGCCTCAAGGATCTCGTCAACCGGGCGGTAGCGCGGGAGGTAGGCCTCCCGGCTACGCCGAGGGGGAAGACAGGTCGCGTGATGCTGCCGCTGATCGCGCGTGGCGCCGCGCCGACGGTCACGGTCACGAACGACGACATCGCCGGCGCGTTCGATGCCGAGGACGTTGAGAGGTCCGCCTCCCAGTGAAACTGGTTGACGTCGGCGTATGGCTGGCCGCTGTCTGGGGTCGGCACGTCCACCATCCGATCGCTGCAGACTGGTTCGGCAAAGAGACGGACGACATCGCCTTCTGCCGGATAACGCAAATGGCACTGCTGCGGCTGCTGTCCAACCCCGCGATCATGGGCGAGGATGCCACCGACCGCAGCCAGGCCTGGCGAACCTACGATCAGCTCTGGGCTGACGAGCGCGTTCAATGGGCGGATGAGCCAGCCGAACTGGATGCGGTCTGGCGGGCGATCTCCGCTCGTGACGACAAGAGCCACAGGCTGTGGACCGATGATTACCTGGCAGCCTTTGCGCAGGCTAGCGACGCCACGGTGATAACCCTCGATCGCAAGGTACCCGCCCGCTACCCCTCCGTCCGGGTCGAACTGCTTCTCTCCTGACCCCATGTACAGCGTCCGGCGCAGTAATGTCTCGCCGCCCGTTCGTTGCGCACGCAGACTGGGTCGAGATCGGATGGGCGCTGCGGCGCCAGTTCTGGGGCGCGGCTACGCGTCTGAGATTGGCCGTGCCGGGCTGGCGTTTGCATTCGACGCCCTCCGCGTGTAAGCCGTCATGTCGTGCACGATCCTTCACAACACACGCTCGCGCGCGGTCATGCAGCGCATTGGGATGCGGTACGCAGGTGATACTCCGAAGGGACTGGGACCCGGCTATGCCCGGCGCAGCGGTGCACCCGCCAGCCGCCCTGCGCACCGAGGAATAGCGCACGCTGCGAATACGTACTGTCCGCCCGTAGCCGTGAGCGGTGACTGGCTGGCCGCGGCGTATCGGCCGGGCCAGCCAGGGCATCCGCGTACTGCGGCGTCAGTCCAGGTTGGGCCAGGCGAGCAGCTGCGGCACGAGGTCGGGATCGCCGTCGATCTGTAGCGAGCGCCCGATGTCGCGGCGGTAGAAGGACAGCACCATGTCGCTCGGTTCGGCGGTGACCGTCGCGGTCCGCTTCACGTGGCCATGGGCGCCTCCCTCCAGGACGCGGACGCCCTCGGGGCCGAGGTCGATCAGCCAGCTGCCGCCCTGGCCGGTGTCGAGGACCACGGTGCCGGGCTCATAAGGCCAGGGACCGTTGGTCGGCAGCTCGACCGTGAGGTACTCGCCGACCCCGTCCGCCGCAACCGCCCACGGCAGTGGCTCCCCGCGGCCGCTCGCCTGCTGCGCATCGAACGCGTGCACGCCCGCCTCCTGGACCTAGTGCCTGGCCACCGCTCCGGTGGTGTTCGGCGCGACCGCGGTTTCCTCCCACCAGGTCCAGCACATCCGGTCCGGCCCTGCCTCGGTAAGCGCCGCGACAAGCCTTGCCGTGGCATCGGCTGACCACTGCAGCACGTCGCCGTGCGGCTCGGTGGCACCGACCACGTCGTCAGCAGGCGGGCTGCTGGCCGGGCCAGCCGCCACGTCGGCTGCCCAGAACAGCTGCACCTCGCCCAGGTGCGCGACCAGGTCCGCGACGGACCAGTCCGGGCAGCCGGGTACGCGCGCGTCGAGCCCTGCCCCGGCGGCGGCGGACCGCAGCGCCGCCGAGCGATCGTCGATGAGCGCTAGCGCGGCCGGAAAGCTGAGTGTCTCCATGGCTGCGTTGTAGCACGGGCAGCCGACAGTCGGTCAGGTCGGCTCGGCTCGGCCCGCGCGGGGCGGGCTCGGCCCGCGCGGGGCAGGGTGGGGC
>JBOHCP010000379.1:0-5566 GCA_050698875.1 Streptosporangiaceae bacterium
GGACCGACCCGGCGCTCGCGAGCACGGCGGCCTCGGCCGGTGCCGGGACGGCCCGCCCGGTCAGCACGGCGATCAGGGCGGCCCGGTCGCGGCCGAGTTCGGCCCGCAGCCGGGCCGCGTTCCCGGCTGGTAGCAGCAGCTCCTCGAGCACCGCCGCGGCTTCGCCGGTGAGCCACGGCGGCCGGTCAAGCGCGATCGCGAGGTCGAGCCCGTGCAGACCCAGCTCCACGACCCTCGTGCGGGCGAAGTCGGCCAGTAGCATCCGGTCGCCGTGCCGGGTGCGGATCGTCCGGTCGGCCGGCGCCTGCGTCAGCAGGGCGACGGCCTCCGTGCAGGCGCGCGCCAGCTCGGCGCGGATGGCGTCCGCGCTGCCGAGCTGCCGGGCCAGGTTCCGCGCCGCGCCGATGCGGTCCGCGTCGACCGCGGCGGAGAACCGCTCGTCCGGGCGGTAGTAGCCCACGGTCGTGATCAGCGCCGCGGTGGGGTCATCCGGCCCCACCGCGGCCTGGCCGATCCGGCGCGCCCCGACGATCACGTGACAGGCGAGGTCGCCAGCCGTCCACGGCGCGCAGCGGCTGGCTCGGCCGAGGTCGGCCGCGGTCAGCCCGGCCACCGCTGTACAGAGCGCGGCGGCCTCCGCGGCGACGGCCGCGATGACTGAGTTGGTCGGCATGTCCGGTACGTTATGACGCCCGTTCCGCAGGGCGAGTCGTGTTCGTCGGTGCTCAGATGAAACGATCGGCGCGTGAGGCTGTCGCGGCGACGGCCGCCGGCCCGTCCGCCCGCGGCCCCGGTTGGGCTCGTCCCTTCGGGTACTCTCACGGCGCCGGCGGGGCGCAGGGCGGACCAGCCGGCCCGCCAGACCGCTGCCCTCGTGGTCGAGGATCAGCTCGAGCCGCGCATCCGGATCCCCACTGACCTGCTGCGCTGCATTACCGCCATCCTGGAGGTCGCCCTCCTCATCGGGCTCGCGCTGCTGGCCACCAACACCGCCACCGGCCTTGAGGTCGATGTCAGCAAGCATCTGCCCAGGGACCTGGTGGCGCCGCTGCACACCGTCGCGTTCATCGCGCTGCTTGTCCTGCCGCTGGCGCTGGCGATCCGGCAGATTGTCATCGGGCAGCTTCGCCAGTTCATCGAGGCCGTGGTGATCGGCCTGATCGCCGCGGGAGTGGCGGTCGGCTGCGCCGAGCTGCTGCGGCTTGCCGCGCTTGATCACCTCTACCGCTCGCTGGTCCGGTCAGGCAGCCCGGCGGGCGCAACGGCACTCGACCCCTACCTCGCGGCGCTCGCCGCATACCTGACCGTGATCGGGCTGTCGGGCCGGCCACGGTGGCGGACCTGGTTCTGGCTGGCTATCAGCTTCTACTGCCTGACCAGCGTGGCGCTCGCGCACGACACGTCGACGGTGCTGTCCCTGCTGATCACGCTGGCGCTAGGGTCGGCAGTCGGAAGCGGGCTGCGGTATCTGACCGGGACCAGATCGGAACGGCCGACGGCCGGCGAGATCGCCGCGGCGCTGAGCCTGGCCGCCGCGCGCATCGTCGAGATCCGCCGGGTTCCGGACAACCGGACCGAGAACCGCCGGTACACCGCGGTCAGCGGGGATGGCGACCGGCTGGACGTGACGGTCTTCGACCGGGACCAGCAGGCCGCGGACTTCCTCTACCGGCTGTACCGGCGGCTGCGGCTGACCAGCCAGGCGTCCCGCAGCGTGCCGCTGACGGTGAGCCGCGCGGTCGAGCGCCGCGCGCTGATGGCGCTCGCCGTCGAGGACGCGGGCGTGGCGACCCCGAAGCTGCTGGCAGCGCTGCGGGTCGGGCCCGAGGCGGCGGCCGTCGCCACCCGCCACTGCACCGGGACAACGCTCGCCGAGCTGCCGTACCCGCCGTCCGACCAGCTACTCGGCGGCGTCTGGGATGCGGTCATGAAACTGCACCGGCACCGGGTCACGCATCGGTCGCTGACCGCGGACCACATCCTGGTCACCGGGGCCGGGCGCAACGGCGCGGTGATGCTACTGGATCCGGGCGACGGCGACGTCGCCGCCAGCGATCTGCAGCTCCGGCTGGACCTGGCCCAGCTCACGGCGGCGATGGCGCTGCTGGTGGGGCCGGAGCGGGCCGCCTCGCTGGCCCGGCAGAAGCTCGGCCAGGTCATGGTGAGCAGCCTGGTGCCGCTGCTCCAGCCGGTGGTGCTGCACCGGTCGACGCGGGCGAGCCTGCGGCGTCGCAAGGACGTGCTGCCGGCGCTGCGGAAGGGGCTGATCGGCAGCGCGCCCGAACCGGGCCCGGAGCTCGAGCAGCTCGAGCGGATCAAGCCGCGCAGCGCGGTCACGCTGGTGGCCGCCGTGATCGCCGCCTACTTCGTCATCGGACAGTTCGGGCGGCGGAACTTCCTCGCGGTGCTCCGCCAGTCGGACTGGCGCTGGATCCTCGCGGGCCTGGCATTGTCCGTGCTGACCTACGCGGGTGCCTCCTGGTCGCTGTCCGGCTTCGTGCTGGAGAAGCTGCGATTCGGGCGGACGTTCCTGGCCCAGCTCGCCGGCACGTTTGTGACCCTGGTCTCGCCCGCCGCCGTCGGCGGCGTGGCGCTCAACATCCGCTACCTGCATAAGGCGAAGGTCGAGCCGGCCGACGCCGCCTCGAGCGTGGCCGTGTCGCAGGTCATCGCGTTCGCCTTGCACATGACGCTGCTGGTCGTCTTCATCGCGATCACCGGGGGCGCGCACCAGGCGCCGTTCCGGCCGCCTGGCTGGGCCTACTTCGCGCTGGGGGGCATCGCCGCCATCGCGCTCGGCGTGCTGGCGGTGCCGGCCGGCCGTCGGCTCATCCGGTCGAGAGTAGCCCCGGCGCTCAGCCAGGTCATCCCGCGGCTACTCGACGTCGCCCAGCGGCCCGCCAAGCTAGCCGAGGGGATGGGCGGCGCGCTACTGGTCACCTTCGGCTACATCCTCTGCCTGCAGGTCTCGGTGCTGGCGGTCGGCGCGCACGCCGCGTTCTTCGCGGTCGCGGTGGTGTTCCTGACCGGCAGCGCCATCGGGTCGGTGGTGCCCACGCCGGGCGGCCTCGGCGCGATCGAGATCGCGCTGTCCGGCGCGCTGACCACGATCGCGCACGTGCCGGGCGCGTTCGCGCTGAGCGCGGTGCTGCTGTTCCGGCTGCTGACGTTCTGGCTGCCGATCCCGGTCGGCTATGTGGCGATCAAATACCTGCAGCGGCAGGACGCGCTGTAAGCCGGGTGGCCGGCGCTATCGGCAGCGAAGTTTGGCTGCCGCCCGCCGGGAGGGCCGCAGACACGAGCCCAGGTTCCGGGCGAGACTGAGAGCCGGGATCGCTGCCTGCGCTGGCTGCCTGCGCTGGCTGGCTGCAGCGGCGCCGTGGCGGCGAGCCAGGGCGCCGGCTCGAGGAGGCTGCCCATGCTGTCACGGGAAGACAACGAGATCCTGACGCGGGTAGGGCCAGGCACGCTCATGGGCGATCTGCTGCGCCGGTACTGGATCCCGGCGTGCCTCAGCTCCGAGATCGACGAGCCGGACGGGCCGCCCGCCAGGGTCCGGCTGCTCGGCGAGGATCTGGTGGCCTTCCGCGACACCGATGGCGACATCGGGCTGATCGAGGAACAGTGCCCGCACCGGGGCGCGTCGCTGTTCTACGGCCGTAACGAGGAGCGCGGGCTGCGCTGCACCTACCACGGCTGGAAGTTCGACGTGCACGGCCAGTGCATCGACCAGCGCAGCGAGCGGAACCCGTTCGCCCACCGGATCACGACCACGTCCTACCCGGTCTACGAGTCCGGTGGCATCGTCTGGGCCTACCTTGGACCGGCCGGGACCATGACCCCGTTCCGGGACTTCGGCACCGAGAGCCTGCCCGCCGAGCACGTCGCGGCGGCCAAGGAGATCATCTACTGCAATTGGGTGCAGTCGATGGACGGCGACCTCGACACCGCGCACATCTCCAACCTGCACCAGTTCGACGCTATCGATGACGTGCCCGACGACGGCACCGACAAGCCGGGGTACCCGTCGGGCTACATGTCGATGAAGTTCTGGCGGCACGACCCGCGCGCCCTGATCGAGGTCGACGACACCTGGCACGGGTTCCGCTACGCCGGGATCCGGGACACGCCGGGCGGGTACCGGCACGCGCGGATCACCGCTTACATCTTCCCGGCCAGCAACATCATCTCCCAGATCCCGTTCAGCACCCGGCAGATCTTTGTGGTGCCGGTCGACGACTACACCACCTACCGGTACAACTTCACCACCCAGCCGCCGGCCAACCCGCGCGGCCTCGGCGGCCCGCCGTTCTTCACCTATGAGAAGTACCCGTTCGAGATGATGCCCAGGCAGGGCATCGTGGCGCGCACCTACACCAGGGACAATGATTACCTGATCGACCGGGTGGCGCAGAAAGGCACCTCCCACAGCGGCATCAGGGATTTCCGCAGCCAGGACGCCATGGCGACCGAGACCGCGGGCCCGATCTACGACCGCACCAGGGAGCACCTGGGCAGCACCGACGTCGCCGTCATCCGGATGCACCGGCTGCTGCTGCGGGCGGCCAAGGGGCTCGCGGCGGGCACGCTGCCGCCCGCGCTCGGCGGCACCGGCGACTTCCGCAGCATCCGCGGTGCGGAGAAGGTACTGGCGGACGGCGAGGACTGGCGGGTGCTCGGCACCAACGACGACCCCATCGTCCGGGAGGCGCTGCTCGGCGGCCCCGACATCGTGGCGGCAGGCGACGGGGCGCACTGAGCCGTACGGATCGGCGGCTCAGCCGAGGCGGGCTACCGCGAGCGCGGCGGCGAGCAGGACGACGCTCCACGACATCGCCCGGAGTGCCCGCTCCAGGGGCCCGAGCAGCCGGTCGGCGTCGATGGTCAGCGTGTCGCCATCGGCCAGGGTGATCCGCCCGGTGACGCCGGTCGAGCGGCGGCGCACCAACCGGGCCGGCGTACTGAGGCTGCGCTGAGCGGCCGACAGGCCGAACGCGGCCGCGCCGGCCAGCAGCGAGCCTGCCGACAGCGTGCCCGTCTGGGCGACATACGACGTCAGCAGCGGAAACGTGCCCCAGGCGGCGGCGAAGCCTGCGTCGGTGTGCACGATCCCGCCGAACAGCTCGGCGTTGTACGCGACGACCAGCAGCGGCCCGACGACGAGAAACGGGATGAGCACCCAGCCGACTCGCAGCACGCCCGCCACGCCCAGGCCGATCGCCCCGGCGAGCGACGCCGCCGCGACCGCAAGCAGGACCCCGCCGGGTATCTGGGTGCGCAGCGGACGACCGTGGAACTCATCGAGCGCGTGCGCAGCCAGCCCGACCGCGAGGAAGAAGGCGATCAGCGCGGCGATCAGCGGCACCAGCGTGACGTGCGGCGCTAATGCCGCGCCGATCACCACGTAGGACAAGTGCCAGGCGGTGTAGGGCGGGTGCAGCAGCGTCCACCAGTCGCGCCACCGGCCGGGGCCTGCCGCGTAGTAGGCGGGCCGCCCGGCGCTCGCGGCGTCAGCTGCTGCGGCAAGGCCGGCGGCTGGCGCGGCCTCGGCGTCGCGGCCTGGCGC
>JBOHCP010000380.1:0-5561 GCA_050698875.1 Streptosporangiaceae bacterium
GATGATGATCTGCTTGCCAGGCTGCCCGACCGCGCCCCAGTAGGCGCGAGCCAGCTTCGCCGCGCTGTCGACCGCGTCAGACCCGCCGCCGGGGGTGAAGAAGACCTTCGCGTCCGGCAGGGGCGCGAGCGCCGACACGCGCCACGCCAGCTCCTCCGCGGGCTCGCTCGAGAACACCTCGTACGCCTGGTAGCAGGCGAGCGCGCGAAGCTGGGTCGCGGCGGCCTCGGCTAGCTCGGCGCGGCCGTAACCGACGTTGACATACCAGAGGCTGGCGATCGCGTCCAGGTACGCCTGGCCGGACGCGTCGTACACCGTCGACCCCGCACCGCGGACCATGGTCACGGTGTGGCCGGGCACGGTCGCCATAGTGGCGAACGGGTGCCACAGCGCGGTCTCGCGGGCCGCCCCGTCAGCTGCTGACATCCGCGAAGTCCCTTCGTCCGTCGCTCCGCGCTCAATCTATTCGGTGCCTTACGCGGGCCGCCGAGCGGGCGTGCCGCCGTCCTCCGCACAAGCACAAGCGGAGCGCGGATTATCGTGCGACTACCGGGGCGGCCCACGGCGCGGCACGCAGCCAGTGCCCAGCTGCGGTGCGCCCCGGCTGCGGCCCGAGCCGCTCAGAACTGGGACTTGAGCTGCTCGATTTCGGCTGACTTGGCCAGCAGCTGCGCGTAGGCCGGCCGCTCCCGTATCCGCGCGAGCGCCCACCGCACCGCGTCGGCCCGGCTCCCGGCGATGCCCGCCGTGATCAGCGTGTCGAGGGTCGCCAGGTCGACCGGCCCGAGGCGCGCCATGACGGGGGTCAGCTCCGCGCCCGCCAGGGCGCGGGCCTCCAGCGACCGGCCCGGCCACGCCATGAAGAAGCGGGGGCCGGACGGGTCGTCGCCGATCCGGATCTCGATCCGGCTGGCCTGCGGCAGCTTGTCCGGCATGTCCTGCCGAAGCTGATCCATCTGCTGCCGGAACGATCCTTCGAACTCGCGCCCGACGGTCTCGAGTTCCTCCTTCTCTCCGCTCGCGGCAACGACGACCCGGACCACGAACTGACCAGGCTCGACCACCGGGTCATCCCCGTATTGAAGAAGCCTGACCCGCTCGATCGTGCCCGCCGGGAAACGGCCCTTGATTTCTTCCTCGAGCAGTTGCTGTACGTGCTCGAGCGATGCCTGATCCATTGACGATCTCCTCTGATTACGTGTGTATTCAGAGTAACGCGCGTAACTCCCGTTAGTCCAGAACATTCACCGGCTGGATGCAGGCTCCGGCACAGCCGCGGTCAGCCGACGGTAGAGCGCCGCGGTGTCCGGGTGGGGCTCCCCTCCCGGCGCCACGTCCTCGATCGCGTCGAGACATCGCCGCCACGCTTCGGTCACGCCCGCGAGATTGCCGGCCGCGTGCTCGGCCCGCATGACCGCGCGCCAAAGCTGCTCGGCGGACGCCTCGGCCAGCAGGCCCGACAGGGCTGCTCTGGCGGCTGACCGCGGCGAGCCAGCCGCGAGCTCCATCTCCGCGAGCCGCTCCGCAGCGTCGACTACCTCGGCGCGCACGCATTCGATCAGCGGGATGTCGATCCACCAGAAGTAGCCGCCGCTGAACGGCTCACCGCGCACCAGAGCCAGCGCCGTCCGCAGGTCGTCGGCCCGGCCCGAGGCCGCGAGCTCGCGAAACCGCGACCAGTCGAGTGACGCCTCCGGATGCAGCAGGTACCGGCCGCTGCCCGTGTGGATGATGTACTCCGCTCCGTCGCTCGCACGCCCGAGCCGGCGTCGTGTCCTCGCGATGATCTGCCGGACCGCGTCGGTTGGCTTGGGATGGTCCGGATCGGCGCCGAGCATGGCGCACAGCGCAGAGTTGGACAGGCCAGCCGGTGCAGTCAGGGCCAGGGCGAGCACGAGCTCGGCCTGCTTGGGCTGCAGCGGACCGGCTGGCCCCCGGATCACGAGCGGGCCGAGGACGCTGACCGCGACATCATGCGCGGCCGGTTCGTCATCCGCGGATTCGAATCGGTCTGGCTCGGCGCTGATCGGCTCGGCGTCGTGCGGCCGCCGACTGTGCGCTTCGTCGTAGTCGCGCGCCTCAGGCTGCGGGACATCGGCGACGTCCGGGTCAGGTCGCCAGGCTGATGCCTGCGGGATCCACGGCGGCGCTGCGTATCCGGTGTAGGGCACCTCGTCCTGGCCAGCGTCGCCGAGATCTGCCGCGGCGGTGAACAGCGCGCCGATCGCGGCGTACTCCGCTCCTGACAGCGTGCGCGGGCGCACCGTGATCTGCAGCGGAACCACGTTGGCCACGATGCCGTCGGCAACCCCCGGGTCGGGCGCCAGCTGCAGCGCCGTCGGCGCCATCCGGCCGTCAGGTGTCTCCGGGTCGCCGGCGAACAGCACCGCCACCCCGGTCTGGCTGTCCACCGCGAGATCGAGAAGCCGGGTCAGCTGGTCCGGCGACGGCTCGGTGCGGCTGACGAGGATCGTGAGGCCCCAGTCTTCGTCTTCCGGTTCGGCCAGCCGCAGCTCGCGAACGTCGGCGGGAGCCCGCGCGGCGACGCGCTGCGCCGTCCTGGCACTGCGGTACGAAAGGACCGACAGTGCCTCGTCCAGTGTCGCGCAGTGCTCGGCGCGGCCGAGCGGCGCGAGCTCGTCGCACCCCACGAGGAACAGGTAGTACCAGCCGCTCCACTGGCCGGCCGCCAGCTCCGTCGCGATCGTCGTCAGGACCTGGTCGACGAGGGCCGGCGGCCCGTCGCAGCCAGTGGCCTGCAGCGACTCCAGGTCGAGCAGCAGGTACCCGTCGCCGGTCGAGCCGATGGTGACCAGGCCGGGCAGCACATGACACGCGGCCGAGCCGGCCGGCAGCGCAGCGAGGGCCGGCGGCGCAAGCTGCCAGCACATTCCCCGTCGGCCAGGGCTTACTTCGAACGGAGCGGGCGGCGCCTCCGCGGCCGGCGCTGCTAGCAAGACTTCCAGCACGTCGGGGGCGACATGGACGCCGACGATGTCGGGTAGTCCGGCACCGCTCGCGAGCACGCCCGCCTGCAGGATGCGCAGCGCGTCGCCCAGCCTCTGCAGCGGCCTCGCGGGCGTCGTCGCGCGCAGGCGCTGCTCTGTCGCGAGCACCGCCGTGCTGTCCGGGAGCGCGATCCGGCGACCACGCCGGCGCTCCTGGCGCTGCCGGAACCGGAGCCGCGTCAGGCTGGTCAGGATCGCGCCGGCCAGCGCGCCGGTCACGAACATCGCCGCCTGCGGGACCTGGTCCGCGCGGCCGCCGGGCCGGCTGGCCGTAGTGGAGACCGCAGAATCGGCCCGGTCGGATGCGCCGGCGCCGGGCCCGACGGATCCGTTCCCGTCATGACTGGCGGCTGGCTGAGCGGTCGTGGCAGGGACTCGCGCCGCCGGATGCCGTCGCTGGTAGCGCGCGTCCGCGGTGGCGTGGCCCGGGTGCTCGCTGACGGCAGGCAGCGCGGCTGCCTGCCCGGCGCTGTCGGCTGTGGCGCCGGCGGGCAGTAGCAGCTGCCAGCCCGGCAGGATCAGCGAGGCGCTCGTGAAGACCTGTCCGTCGCCCATCGGCCGGCCGTAGTTGAGGCTGGCGATCTCCGGGTAGAGGTCGCCGGCGCCGAGATAGCGCTGGGCGATGGACCAGAGGCAGTCGCCACTGCGCACGGTGACGACCGGGGCACCGGAGACGGTCGCGCCGTCCGGCACGGCAGCGAAGGGCCGGGTGCCCGGCTGCGCCGGGCCGGCCAGCGGCTGGCTCGCGTGCTGACCGGTCACGGTTGCCGCCGACGCCGAGAGCGTGCTGGCGGTGGCCGTGCTGGCCGCGACCGCAGCCAGTGCTACGAGCCGCGCCGCGGCACCCTGGATGCCACCGAGCCGCAGCCAGGGGGCGCGGCGGCCGCGAGCCGCGGCAAGCGCTTCGGCCAGCACGCAGGCGGTGAACAGCAGCCAGGCCAGCCAGGTGCCGTCCCGGACGACTGCCAGCAGCAGGCCGCCATCAGCGCGGCTGGACAGCACGGCGACGATCTGGTGCCAATCGGCCACCCGGTGCGGCAGCGGCGAGCCGGTGAACCGGTACAGCAGTACGGGCGGGCCGAGCACGAGAGCGGCCAGCGCGACCGCCGCTGCGAGCCCGGTCGCCACCGTGCGCGCGGGACCACTCGCGCGGCGCGCGTCACCACCGCGACTCGAGCCCCGCG
This sequence comes from Streptosporangiaceae bacterium, assembly GCA_050698875.1. Classification (GTDB taxonomy): domain Bacteria; phylum Actinomycetota; class Actinomycetes; order Streptosporangiales; family Streptosporangiaceae; genus JAJYUU01. The sequence goes on from JBOHCP010000380.1 coordinate 4,193, forward strand.
CCCGCCAGCCGGGCGGGCCGGATATTCCGCGGGGTGCCACGCTCACGGGGTCACCAGCGCCTCCGCCTGTGCCACCCGGATCTGGAGGCTGACCGGCACCGACAGCGCGGGAGCGAGCACTCCGCCGGCACCTCCGGAGCCGGTCCAGGCGACCAGCCACACCACAGCGATCGACGCCGGGTAGGCGTCGCCCGGCAGGCCCGCCGATGGCTGCGCGTACGTGTACGAGCAGTCCGTGCGCTGGCCCGTTGCAGGCCTGGCCGGGTCGTAGGCAATTCCCGGACCGGGGCACGCCACCGGGCCGACGCCGGTCCCCGGGTCGAAGCTGAGGCTGGACGGTGTCGCGGTCACGGTCGCCCAGACCGGCCCGGCCGTGACCGTCACGGTCAGCGGGTGCCAGCTAGCCGCCGGGATCCAGAACCACTCCGGCAGGCCCACGAGCCCGTCGGTCCCGCGCGACGGCGCCGTGGCCGGCGCCAGCGCCGGCACCTGCAGTTCTTTGAGCGCCTGGATCAGCAGTTGCTCCGGCGTCACCTGCGGCGCGGCCGTAGCCGTGCTGACCAGCACCGCCTGCGGCCCTGGGCCGATCGCGCCGCCCACGCAGTCGAGCAGCGCCCAGGCCTCGCCGGGCGGTGGCGGCCACGGCAGGCCGAGGCTCTGCGCCTGCGGCTGGGTGAGCCCGACCATGGTGCACGCGTCGCTGACGGACGCGCCGCCGCCGGGCGGGCCGGCGCTGCCGGGCGTCCCCGATCCAGCGGAGCACGGGACCGGAATGAGGGCACCGACGACGTAGGGATCGCAGCCCTCGCTGCTGGCAGCCGCGGCCCGCCCGACCCCGGCGACGACGATGCCGACGGTCATGACCAGCGCGCAGAGCCCGGCGCCGGCCAGTCCGCGCGCCCGCCCGCGGCGCGTCACGGCGTGCACGGCACGTCCTCCACCAGCTGGAACTGCACGAGCCAGCGACCGCCCACCCGCGCGAGGTGCGTGATGATGTTCGCGGCAGGGATACCAGCCGAGCCTGGCACCACCTGACCGGTCGACTGGTTCGCCAGGCCCATGCCGCTGGTGTCGTCGCAGTCGTGCACGAACGCCGACGGACCGGTGATGGTGACGCCCAGCACGTGCAGCGAGTCCTGCCCGAAGAAGACCTCGCCAGTGGCCCAGATGCTGCTCATCGCCTGGACGATGCCGTCGATCCGGCTCGCGGCGAGATAAGGCTGCAGCAGCCGGCGCGCCGCCGGCGCGTTGCGTGACTTGTCGGCCTCGCTCAGCGCGGCGGTGTACCCGGCGAGCGCCGCGATCACCTGCTGCCGGGGGGAGGCCGCCGCGGTCGCCGCAGCTCGCGTCGCCGCGGCCGGCTTGGCGG
>JBOHCP010000381.1:0-5528 GCA_050698875.1 Streptosporangiaceae bacterium
CCGGCTCCAGGTCGAGCACCCCGTCACCGAGTGCACGACTGGCCTGGACCTGGTCGCGCTGCAGTTGCAGATCGCGGCCGGGTTGCCGCTGCCGGCTCCGGCGCCGCCGATCCTTCCCGCATCGCCGCGTTGTGCAGCGCGGCTATGGGGTCTGCCAAGCTCCGGCTAGTGGAGCCGCAGGCCGGTCTGGGCGGCGGCGAAAGCCAGCGCGTCGGCCGACAAGCCGATCGTGCGGCTCACCGCGCGCGCGCCGTGGCCCACCTGAGCCTCGGAGCGCAGCAGCACCGGCCGCGCGCCGACCGGGGAACTCGTCGCGTACTGCAGGGCTGCGCACATCTTCCGCGCGTGCATGGTGTCGACTCGGGTGTCGCCGTCGAAGATGGTGAACAGCACCGCCGGATACCGGGTCCCCGGCCGGACATGGTGGTAGGGCGAGTAGGAGACCAGCCAGCCAAGTTCGGTCGGATCGGCGGCCGTGCCGTACTCGTCATTCCAGCTCTCACCCAGGCCGAACTTCTCGTACCGGACCATGTCGAGCAGCGGCGCCGAGCACACAGCGGCCGCGCTGATATCCGGCCGCTGCGTCACCGACGCGCCGACCAGCAGCCCGCCGTTGGACCCGCCCCACACTGTCAGCTGGTCGCTGGTTGTCCAGCCGTCGGCGACGAGCTTCTCGGCGGCGGCGTGGAAGTCGTCGAACACGTGCTGCTTGTGCTCGCGCATGCCGGCCCGGTGCCACTCCTCGCCCTCCTCGCTGCCGCCGCGCAGGCCCGCGATGGCGTACACGCCACCGGCCTCGACCCAGGCCAGGATCGACGCCGAGAAGGCAGGCGTCAGGCTGACGTTGAAGCCACCGTAGCCGTAGAGGATCGCGGGCCTGCCGGACGGAACGGGGCCGCTCCGCGCTGCCGCCATGGCGCCGTCGCGGCCGCCCGGGTCGGCCGAGAGGACCACCATGCGGATCGTGGTGCCGTCGGCCGAGGCGTACGCCACCTGCTCGGCGCGGACGGCCGGGACCGCCACGGCTCCTGGGGCTCGCTGCCACACGTGCGTGCCGCCCTCGCCCGCGTCGTAGCGCAGCACGAGGCCGGGCGTGGCGTAGTCGGTGTAGGTGAACCAGGCCTCGTGGCCGCCATCCGGGCGCTCGCGCAGGCCGCCGACCGTGCCGAGGCCTGCCAGCTCGACGTGGCCGAGGCGGTTGCCGAAGGCAAGGTCGTGGACGGTGATCTCGCTGATCGCGTGCCTGGCCCAGGCGGCGAGCAGGACGGGTTCACCAAGGCCAGGCCCGTCCAGGATGGCCAGGTCGTGCAGCACCGCCTCCGGATCCTCGCCGATCAGTTCCTGCCAGCTGGCGTACTCGGGGAAGGCCGGATCGGCCGGGTCGGCGATCATGAGCCGGCCGCGCGGCGCGCCGCGGTCGGTCAGCACGTAGAACCGGCCGTCCCGGCCTGCCCTCGGCCACGCCTGCGCGTCGACGCCCTGCTGCATGACCTGCAGGTTCGGCACGTTGGGCGGGCAAGTTGTCAGGTCGGCGACCCACACGTCGTTGCGCGGCGCGGTGCCAGCAGACGCCGTGATGACCAGCCAGTGGCCGTCCCGGCTGACCTCGACGTCGTAGTAGTTCGTCTTCTCCATGCCCTCGCCGAGGATGAGGACGTCCTCGTCCGAAGGTGTGCCGACCTTGTGCAGGTAGACCCGGCGGTGGAACTGCGCTTCGCCCGGCGGGACGGCCTCCGGCGGCAGCCTGCGCGCGTAGTAGAAGGCCTCGCCGCCTGGCAGCCAGGCCACGCTGGTGTAGCGGCAGCGGTCGATCGGCCCGTCGATGTCCTCGCCGGTCGCGACGTCCATGACCCTCAGGTCGGATTCCTCCCGGCCGCCCTCGGACAGCTGGTAGGCAAGCAGCCGGCCCTCCTGGTCGGGGCGCCAGCTGTCCAGCGTGGTCGCGCCGGTCGGGTCGATCGCGGTCGGATCGATCAGGGCGCGCCCGGTTCCCGAGCCGTCGGCGGTGTAGACCACCGCGTGTTCCTGAGCTGGCTCGCGCCGCGAGAAGAAGTGCCGGTCACCGCGCCATACCGGCGGCCCGACGTCGCCCGCCGCGAGCAAGTCGGTGAGCCGCGCCGCGAGCGCGTCACGGCCGGGTACGCCGACGCGGTAGGCGGCGTACAAGTCCGCCTCGGCCCGCAACCAGTCTTTGGTCTGGTCGCTGTCGGCATCCTCGAGCCAGCGGTAGGGGTCCGCGATCTGGTACCCGTGGATCGACTCGGAGACGTCCAGCCGCACGACGTCGGGATACGGCGTTGCCGGCCCAGTCGTGTCCGGTCCGGTCGTGGCTGGCTCAGCGCGTTCGGGCACCGTCATATCCGGCACTCTAATGTCCCGGCCGACTGCCCTCCCGGCCCGGCGCCGCCCGGGCTGCGCGTCCGGTCGTTGGATGACGTTCACCCGAGCTTCCGGTTGCAATAGGGCATCTGGTGTTGGCGATCCGGCTCGCAGGCAGTAACACTGGTCACGGGTGCCCCGGCGGCGCTGACGGCGCGCGCACATCCACGTGCGGGTGGGACCCGTGGGCGAACAGGAGGTGCACGTGCGCCGGGTGCTGTTGCTGAACATCACCTTTGAGCCGCTGACGACCGTCGGCCTGCATCGCGCCGTCTGCCTCGTCCTCGGCGAGAAGGCGGACGTGCTGCATTCCGACGCCACCGGCCTGGAACTGCGCTCTGCGTCGGCCCGGCTCGTCGTGCCGTCGGTCATCCGGCTGCGGCGGTACGTGCGCGTGCCGCACCGCAGCCGCGTGCCGCTCACCAGGGCGGCCCTCATGCGGCGCGACAACTACCTGTGCGCGTACTGCGGGATCAAGGCCGACACCATCGATCATGTGATCCCGCGCAGCCGCGGCGGCCAGCACTGCTGGGAAAACTGCGTGGCCTCGTGCACGCGGTGCAACCACCGGAAGGCGGACCACCTGATAGCAGAACTCGGGTGGACACTCGCACGCGACCCTGCGGCCCCTCGTGGGCCGCATTGGCGTCTTATCGGGGCTATTAACGACGGCGACCCGCAGTGGGCAAATTACCTAACTCCAGCGGCTTAAGCCGTAGCTGAGCAGGCGTTCACGGACGAGGTGCCGATGGATGACCCGAACGACCCCTATAGCCCGAGTAACTTGTCATGGAACTGCGCTTCGGCGGGCCGAAGTGGCGGCGGTTCAGCGGCCGATACCTGCGCGGGCCGCGCGTTCCACCGCCGCCGGGCCGCCGCGGAAGCCGAGTAAGGCCGAGCGCGAACAGGAAATGCGCGCCGAAGCGCGAGCAGAGCGGCTGCACCTGGCTGGCGTGACCAACGCCGGGGTGATCATCATGAGCGTGGTCCTCGCCGCGATGGTGGTCATGCTGGTGCTGGCCACCCACCATTAAGCCGCGCGGCTATCCGCCGGGCGTCGGGCATTGTCCGCGGGCGGGGCCGATAGCTGCCGTCGTCATGGGGGCCGAGCCCCCCATGACGACGGCGACCCCCAGTGGGTCGCCTATCTGGAGCCCAGCCGCAGGAGCGCCGATGAGCTGGATGCCACCGCCGCCTGACTCCCGGCTCCCCGGGCCATGGGAGTGAGTTTGCTATGGCTGGAGCAATAGCAAACTCACACCCATGGCTGCCGGTCAGTCGCGCCGGGCGCGGCGGGAGATGACCGCGAGGTCCCCGGTGTCGGTCGTCAGCACCTGGACGCTCGGGCCGAAGTGCGCGGCAAGGACGGCGTCCGTGAGCACGTCGGCCGGACCCCCGGTGACCGCAACCCGGCCGGCCGAAAGCAGCAGTAGCCGATCGGCGAACTGCCCTGCCAGGGTCAGGTCGTGAATCGCCGACAGTACGGTCAGCGACCGCTCCCGCCGCATCTCGTCGATGAGCTCCAGCGCGTCCACCCGACGACCGAGGTCCAGCGCACTCGTCGGTTCGTCGAGCAGCAGCACCGGGGCCTCCTGGGCAACTGCCCGGGCGAGCACCACCCGCTGCAGCTCGCCACCGGACATGGTGCGCAGCCTCCGGTCGGCCATGGAGCCGAGGTCGAGCCGGTCGATCGCTTCGGCGCAGACCCGCCGGTCCAGGTTGGTCTCGGTACGCAGGTAGCCGATGTGCGCGGTCCGGCCGAGCAGCACGTACTCGCTGACGATCATGTCGGGCGGCAGCACCGGCCGCTGCGGGACGTAGGCGACGAGCCTGGCCAGCTCGCGCCTGCCGAGGCCGGTGACAGGCTTGCCGCACACGGCGACCACGCCGTCGAAGGGCAGCAGCCGGGTGATGGCACCGAGCAGCGTCGTCTTGCCGCTGCCGTTCGGGCCGATCAGGCCGAGCCACTCGCCGTCGGCCACCTGGCCGGCGACTCCGTCGAGCGCCAGGGTCTGCCCGTAGCGGACGGTGAGCCGGTCGAAGCCGATCACGAGCCCACCTGCCTGGCCCGCCGGGACCGCAGCACGAACAGGAAGAACGGCGCGCCGATCAGCGCCGTGATCACTCCGATGGGGACCTCGGCCGGGGCCTGCGCGGTCCGCGCCACGACGTCGGCGAGCACGAGAAATGCCGCACCGCCGATCATGGACACAGGCAGCAGCACCCGGTAACTCGGCCCGGCGGTGAGCCTCACGGCGTGCGGCACGATGATGCCCACGAAGCCGATCAGGCCGCTGACCGAGACGGCGGCCGCGACGCCCAGGGTCGCCGCGACCACGATCGTCAGCCGCAGCGTGGCGACGTTCACACCGAGGCTGGTCGCCTCGGTCTCGCCGACCCGCAGCACGTCGAGCAGCCGCCGGTGCGCCAGCAGCGCGACCGCTGCCACGGCTACGTACGGCAGGATCAGCCAGACCTCCGACCACGACGCGGCTGACAGGCCGCCCAGGATCCAGGCGTAGACGTACGCGAGCGTCTGGGTGTGCTGCTGCTGCAGGTAGGTCTGGAACGCGGTCAGCAGCGCAGCGACCGCGATGCCGGCGAGCAGGATCGAGCCGGTGCCGCCGCCGGCCGCTGGCAACTCCCCGCTGCGGCCCGCGTGGGCCCCGAGCAGGTAAGTGAGCGCAACCGCGCCGACCGCGCCCGCGAAGGCGGCAGGCGGGGTCAGCGCCAGGCTGCCGCCGGACACCACGACGATGGTGGCGCCGAGCCCGGCCCCGGCGGCGACGCCGAGCAGGTACGGGTCGGCCAGCGGGTTCCGGAAGATGCCCTGGTAAGCGGCACCGCCGCCGGCGAGCATCGAACCGACGAGCACGCCGAGCACCACCCTCGGCAGCCTGATCTCCCACACGATCTTGACGTCCAGCGCTGACAGGCCGGTGTGCGGGTGCCACGGCAGCCCGGCTGCGATCGCGTCGAGCACCTGCAGCGGCGACAGGTCTGCCGGGCCGACGGCTGCGCCGACGATTACCGCGGTCAGCAGCACGACGCTCGCCACCGTCAGGGCGCGGCCGGGCCTAATCCGCCGGATGGTGACCTGGCTCGCGGCGCTGACAGGCTTCCGGCCCGGTGCGCCGGCCGACCTCCGG
>JBOHCP010000382.1:0-5510 GCA_050698875.1 Streptosporangiaceae bacterium
TCCTCGACCTGCTGGGCAAGGACCTGGACGGCCGCGGCTACCAGGTCGCCGTGCACGGCGAGCCGCGCTGGAACGGCGTGGCCATCCTGTCCAGGGCGGGCCTGGACGACGTCACTCCCGGCCTCGCGGGCGCGCCGGGCTTCCCCGATCCGGAGGCGCGCGCGATCGCGGCGACCTGCGGCGGCATCCGGGTGGTCTCGGTCTACGTGCCGAACGGCCGCGAGCCCGGCTCCGCGCACTACCGCTACAAGCTGGAGTGGCTGGCCGCGCTGGAGCAGTCCGCCCGCACGGCACCCGCCGACACGATCGTCTGCGGCGACATGAACATCGCGCCGACCGATGCCGACGTCTTCGACCCGGCTGCCTACATCGGCCAGACGCACGTCACCAAGCCCGAGCGCGCCGCGCTGGCGAGCCTCCAGGCGACGGGACTGCACGACGTCGTCCGGGAGCGCTGGCCGGACCGGCGCGTCTTCACCTACTGGGACTACCGCGCTGGCATGTTCCACCAGGATCTCGGCATGCGCATCGACCTGGTTCTCGCGACCGTTGCGGTCGAAGGCCGGGTCAAGGCCGCGTGGGTGGACCGACAGGCACGCAAGGGCACCGGGCCCAGCGACCACGCGCCCGTCATCATCGACCTGGACGAGGCGCCGGACGGCGACATCGGGCCAGTCGTGCCGCCGCCGTCGGCCCCTGGGCCGAAGCGCCCCGTCAAGCTGCCGCAGTCGCGCTGACCGGTATGTTCTGCTCGTGACGACCGCCGAGGCGCCCGAGCCAGAACCGCCCGCGTTCCGGCAGCGCCGCTTCGAGCCACCACCCGGCGCTACCGACCTATTCCTCATCCGGCATGGCCAGTCCGCGCCCTACGTGGCGGGCACGCTATTTGCGCTCATCGACGGCCAGGGCGATCCGCCGCTATCGGCCGACGGCGAGGCGCAGGCGCGGTTGCTCTGCGCTCGGCTGGCCACCGCCGGGATCGACGCCATCTACGTCTCCACGATGCGCCGCACGGCGCAGACCGCGGCGCCCCTCGCCCAGCGGCTCGGCCTGACCCCGGTCGTGGAGGCCAGGCTCCGCGAGGTGCACCTGGGCGACTGGGAGGGCGGCGTGTTCCGCAAGAATGTCGCCGAAGGTCATCCGGTCGCGCTGCGGATGACGGCCGAGGAGCGCTGGGACGTCATTCCCGGCGCCGAGCCCGCCGACGCGTTCGCCGGCCGAGTGCGCGCCGCCGTCGAGCGCATCGCGGCCACCCACCCCGGCCAGCGCGTCGCGGCGTTCACCCACGGCGGCGTGATCGGACAGGCGCTCGCGCTCGCGGCCGCCTGCCGGCCGTTCGCCTTCACCGGGGCCGACAATGTCTCCGTCTCCCGCCTCGTGATCACCCCCGACCGGTGGATTGTGCGCGGCTACAACGACACCGCGCACGTGGACGCCCAGGCCTAGCACAGCAAGCGGGGAACGCCGGTAGCCGCGGCTCGCGGCCGTTCGCCCGGCCGCTGCACCGACGGGGCAGACACGGCGACCCCGGCCGGGAGAGCATGGGTGAGTCTTGCCCGCCTGCCAAAGGGGACTGGTCATGATCGAGCCGTACCAAGCCGTCGGGTTGGTGCCCACGATGCGCGGCATCCGCCACCGCGGCGAGATCCAGGTGAACCTCGAGCACATCTCGCACCTGATCAAGGCCGCGTCGTGGCTGTCCAGCCTGGACCTGCCGGTCCGGCTCATCGCGATCCCGGAGGGCAGCCTGCAGGGCTTCAACGACGAGGTGCTCGACCTCGACCACGAGGACTTCGCCCGCGACTGCGCGATCGACATTCCCGGCCCGGAGACCGACTACCTGGGCGCGCTGGCCCGCAAGTGGGACGCGTTCGTGATGGCGCAGGCGAAGGCGCGGCATCCGGAGTTCCCCGGCCGGTTCTTCAACGTCGGCTTCGTGCTGAACCCGGACGGCGAGCTGATCCTCCGGCATCACAAGGTCGTCCCGCTGCTGCCGGTCGAGCACTCGGTCACGCCGCACAACGTGTGGGACCGCTGGATCGAGCTCTACGGCCGGACGCTCGACGCGTTCTACCCGGTGGCCGACACGGCGATCGGGCGGCTCGGCTTCCTCATGGCCAACGAGGGCTCCTACCCGGAGAACGCGCGGGGCCTCGCGATGAACGGCGCCGAGGTCGTGTACCGGGGCCCGTACCCGCACCCGCACGTCGGCAACGGCCTGTTCGAGATCCAGAACCGCGCTCGCGCCCTGGACAACAACTTCTACCTGATCGCCTGCAACGTGGGCACCTACTATCTGGACGCGGACTCCGACATCCCTATCGACACCTTCGGGGGCGGGTCGGCGGTCTTCGACTATCGCGGCCAGATCGTCGGCAGGCACGACTACAGCGGCTGCTCGGGCTGGGTGGCCGGGATCATCGACGTCGAGGCGCTGCGCCGGTTCCGTGCGAGCGCGCAGTGGGACAACTGGCTGAAGGACCTGACCACCGAGCAGTACCAGCTCATCTATGCGGAGCCGGTCTATCCGAAGAACCTGTACCTGGACCGCGCGCCGTACGGGCACGCCGACTACCGGCGCGAGGTGATCGACAAGCAGATCCAGCTCATGCACGAGCGTGATATCTGGGTGCCGCCGACCTAGCCGGCGATCGTCCCCGCCATGAGCAGCGCGGCCACCACCAGCGGACGTTGGCGTGCGGGAGTGCGCCGAGGCGGGTACGGCCGGTGAGCACGGCCGCCGGGGTGGCTGCGTTGGACTCGACCGCCAGCACCGGGATCGCGGACAGCAGGAAGCTGAGGTGAACAAGCGGGTGCGCCCGGTATGTCGTGAGGATGCTCACCTCCTCTTGTGAGTGGTGGATGGCGTGCAGTCGCCAGAGAGCGACGATCCGGTGGTTCCCGAGATGCGCCAGCGCCCCTGGTCCGGGTGAGAGCATGCGGCGACGCAGCCGCGCGCGCGGGCGCGTAGGGTGGAATGTCAAGAACTCAGCCGATCAGGTTCGGCCCGTTCCTCGGCTTTCGCCAAGACGCCCCGCCGCTGTTCCGGCTTGGTATGACAGTGAGTGCGCAGATGTTCGAGACGTTTACCGACCGGGCGCGGCGGGTTGTGGTCCTGGCTCAGGAAGAGGCCAGGATGCTCAACCACAACTACATCGGCACCGAACACCTGCTGCTCGGCCTCAGCCACGAGGGCCAAGGCGTCGCCGCGAAGACGCTCGAGTCGTTGGGGATCGGCCTGGAGGCGGTGCGCCAGCAGGTCGAGGAGATCATCGGCCCGGGCTCGCAGCCGCCATCGGGCCATATCCCGTTCACCACGCGGGCCAGGCAGTCCCTCGAGCTCGCGCGGCACGAGTCCGCCGGGCCTGGCCGCAACTCCACCGACACCGACCACATCCTGCTCGGCCTGCTCGGCGTGCCCGACAGCGCCGCCGCGCGGATCCTGGTCAACCTGGGCGCGGACCCCGGCAGGGTCCGCCAGCACGTCATCGATCTGCTGCGCGTCGACCCGGGCACCGAGGCCGCTGCGGCGGGCGAGCCGAGCCAGCTCCTGGCGCGGTCAGGGTCGCGCGAGTACGCCGTCGACAAAGCCTACGGCGACGCTCTGGCCTCGATCGGCGAACGGCTGAGCGCGATAGAACGGCTGCTGGGCATCTCCCGGTCGCGTCCTGGTCCCTACGACGGGCAGATCGCCCAGCTCGGGCGGGCGAAAGAAGCCGCGATCAACAGCGGCGACCTGGAGCAGGCTGCGGCGCTGCGCGATCAGGAGAAGCGGCTGATCGCGCGAAACGAAGCCAACGCGCGAGAACAGGAGCGTTCCGGGCCTGACGTCGGCTCGGCGCTGGCGGAAGCGGCACGGCTGGGTGCCGAGGTCGCCCGGCTCCAGGAACTGCTCCGCGCGCATGGCCTTAATCCCGGCAGCGACCAAGGCGATCCGACACCAGCGGATTAGTTAGTTCGACGTCACGGCCGCAGGTCCTCGATGATCGAGATCACGTCGGTCAGCGTGGAGTTCAGCGCGCGGTACCTGGACAGCGAGATCAGCCGATCCGCCAGCGGCACCGTCCGGTCGATCAGGTCGTACGTCTTCACGCACCCCGGCGAGGTGTCGTGCACCCAGTAAAGGATGACGCCGAGGGAGTACAGCCAGAGTAGCTCGGGCAGCCGGGCACGCAGATTGCGGTTCACCCGGAGGGTCGAGCCCGCCACCACCTCCCCGTACAGCGCGGTCGCGGCCTCGCGGACGGTGCTGGACTGCGGGCTGAACGGGCTCAGCGGGTTGCTCGGCTCGGCCGCGTGCTTGAAGAACTTGGCCGCGAACTCGTGGTACGGCGCGAGCACGTCGATCAGCGCGCGCAGCGCCCCCCGCAGCCGCGCCGCGAAGTCGGTCTCAGCCGCCAGCACAGCGCGGCACGCGGCGGCATGGTCGGCCTGACTGCGCGCGTAGAACTCCCGGATCAGCTCTTCCTTGGAACCGAAGTAGTAATACGCGTTGCCGGTCGAGACGCCCGCCTCGGCAGCTACCGATCGCATGGTGGTCGCGTCGTAGCCAGCCTCGCGGAACAGCCGCAGCGCCGCCGTGACGATGGCGGACCTGGTCTGCTCGGCTCGCGCGGTCAGCTCGTGCTCGGTCACGACGCCCGGGCGCCCGCGCCGGTCCTCTGCCGCGGGGCCGCCCACGGGGGCGCTGATCCCGACTGGCCGGCCGGCGGCCGCTGGCGACGGCGCAGCCGCGCGAAGACGACCAGGCTGGCTACGTGCAGGCTGCCGAGCACGAGCAGCTCCTCGCCGAGCTTGACCGACAGGACGCCGATGGCCTGGCGGGCGGTCGCGACGTGACCTGACGCGCCCAGCGTGAGCGCCACGTACCCGAAGTTCAGCAGGTAGAGCGTCACGACGAGGAGCCTGCTGACCGCGTCGGCCAGTCGCTCATCGCCGAGCAGCCCCGTCATCACGACGCGGCCGCTGCGCCCGAGCGCTGCGCCGACGGCGATGGTCACGCCGGTGCAAACGGCGAGATAGCCCAGATAGAGCGCGATGACCATGGCGGCCACCTCCTGACTACTTGAACGTGTTCAATATCCCTCGCCTGGTAATGCGTGTCCAGACCTGGCGCCGACTTTTTTGAACCCGTTCAAGTACGCCGTGCAGCCATCCGGGCCAGGACAGGCTGGGCGCAGACGACGACGCAGCCGGGCGCTAGCGCCCGGCGAGCAGCAGCGTCAGCGCAGCCGGGATGTCCGCCAGCGAGCGAACCGGCCGGCAGGTCCCGCCGCCGAGCCGCGCCAGCCGCTCCGCCGTCACCGCGGACGCCGGGTCGGGCTCGCGCCCGGCGGGCATGGGGCACAGCACGTCGAGCCGGTCGATACCGGCGAGCGCGGCCGCGGGATCCGCTCCTGTCGTGCTGATGCAGTCCGACAGCAGCACGACGCTGCGCTCGCCGGCCGCGGCCGCCGCGAGGCCGGCCGCGGCCGCGCGCAGCGCGGCTGCGAGGTCGGTGAGCCCGTGCC
>JBOHCP010000383.1:0-5495 GCA_050698875.1 Streptosporangiaceae bacterium
CAGCTCCGGATGGTGCCGCTTGGCCTCGAGCTCGGTGATCACCACGACCGGCAGGACCACCCGGTGCTCGGCAAACCTGCCGATCGCCCCGGGGTCGGCCAGCAGGACGCTGGTGTCCAGGACGTAGGTGCGCGGGGTGCCGGTGCCGAGGTTCTCGGTGCCGAGAGTCTCGGTGCCGAGAGTCTCGGTGCCGAGGGCCTCGGTGCTGAGGGCCTCGGTGCTGCCGCGGGTACTGGTCGGCCGCGTCTCGCGGCGAACTGAGGAACTGGCCACTCGCTCTCCCCTGGGCGCCGGATGGCGCCGCGGTCGGACACGAAGACGTGTCGGCGGGACCGGGTCCGGCCCAGCGACGGGCCGGGAACCCGGCCCTTCGCTCATCTCGCCTGCGTACCAGGACGCGAAGCTCGAGGATCTCCAGGGCCTTCCCGGCGGGCGGCTTGGTACCGCCCGTCAGTTCCGACCGTACCTAACCGAGCCGGGAGGGGGAAGTGCCGTAACGCGCTGTTCACACGGGTTACTCAGGGTCAGCGGCCGCGGCGCCGGGTACCGGGTCAGGCGCCGAACCGGCGGTGCCGCTCGCCGTAGGACCGCAGCGCGCGGAGAAAGTCGACCCGGCGGAAGGCGGGCCAGTAGGCGTCGCAGAAGTAGAACTCCGAGTGCGCACTCTGCCACAGCAGGAATCCGCCGAGGCGCTGCTCCCCGGACGTCCTGATGACCAGGTCGGGGTCGGGCTGGCCCGCCGTGTACAGGTGCTCGGCGATGTGCTCGACGTCCAGGATCTCGGCTAGCTCCTCGATCGTGGTGCCGCGGGTCGCGTGGTCCTGCAGCAGCGATCGCACTGCGTCCGCGATCTCCCGCCGGCCGCCATACCCGACGGCGACGTTCACGAGCAGCCCGGCATGGGCGGCCGTGGCCTCGGCCGCGCCCTTGAGGGCCTGTGCGGTGTCGGCCGGCAGCAGATCGAGCGCACCGACCGGCTTGACGTGCCAGCCCTGGGTCACCAGTTCGCGCACGGTGTCCTCGATGATCCGCAGCAACGGCTCGAGCTCGCCGGCCGGGCGGGCCAGGTTATCGGTGGACAGCAGCCAGAGGGTGACTACCTCGACACCGGTCTCCTGGCACCACGCCAGCAACTCGAAGATCTTGTCGGCGCCAGCCTGGTGCCCGCTGCTGACGTCGGCGAGCCCGGCAGACCTCGCCCACCGCCGGTTACCGTCGCACATCACCCCGACGTGCCGCGGTATCGCCTGGGGTGACAGGGCCGCCTCCAGCCTGCGCTCGTAGAGCCGGTAGACGAGACCGCGCAATCCCATCCGGCACCCTTCCTCGCTGCCGCCGCTGCGGCATCACCGAGCCGCCGCCCGGCTCCGTCCCCGCTGAGCGGTCGTCCGCGGGCACGCCCCGCGCCTGCGGGACCTCCGCCGCGCCTTTGGCCAGGCCCCTCACGACCGTATCCAAGAATGCCACCAGTTCGGCCGAAGTCAGGACAGCGCGCACGCCTACGCCGCCCGAGCCCCAGGCCTCAATCACCGCCCGGCGGGTCAGCCGCCAGCCGTCGTGACCGGCCGCGGCCGGCCGCGGGATGACCCGCTGCTGATGGCCGACCCCGGCGCATTCACCCAGCCAGACCGCGCTCGACCGCAGCACGCAGCGCAGCTCGCCCGATCCCGGCGGGTCGCCGCGATCGCGTGACCGGAGCGCGAAGTACTCGTGGTCGCCGGGCAGGCAGTCAGCTGAGCGCCCGCCGCTGACCCGGCTCGCTCGATGCGGACCAGTCCCCGGACCTGCGGCGCCGACAGGGTCAGGCTCACCGCCAGCCGGCCAGGGGTCAGGAGCGCCGGGTACCGGGGCCGGGAACCTGTCGTCCGGGTCGGGCCACGCCACGGCCTGGGTCGGATCGATCCTGGCCGCGCTGACCCGCTCGGCCAGCCGGGAAAGCTGGTAGCCGCAGCGCTGCCCGACCGCCGCGAACGGGACGGCGTTCCTGGCGAGGCTGAGCGTGATCTCGAACGGTCGGCCCACCTTGTCACGGCACGTCACAGCCTCGACGGACAGCACGGAGCCATCGACGCAACGTAGTTCCCCCATAGCGGAACGTTAACATCGGACGGTCGGAAACCGTCACCCCCCGCCACGGGTGATGCGCGGGGCTACTCCGGGGGCCGGGCCGGCTCGTCCGGCAGCGCCGCCAGGGCCGCGGCGACCCGGCGGTGCGCCGCCCAGATCTCGTCCGGCAGCCCTTCGAACTGGGCGAGGTGCCTTTCACGGTGGGTCATCTCGGCCCGCCACCGCTCGGCGTCAATGCTGAGGATCGTCGCCAGGTCGGCGGGAGCGATGTCGGTGCCATCGAGGTCGAGCTCCCCCGCGGCGGGGACGATGCCCACCGGCGTCGGCACGCCCTCGACCAGGCCCTCTTTGAGTCGCATCAGCCACAGCAGCGCTCGGAGGTTGTCGCGATAACCCGGCCACAGGAAGTGACCGTCCGCCGGATCCCGCTGGAACCAGTTGACGTGCGCGAAGATCGGCCGTTCCGCGGCGGACCCGACGATCCGCAGCCAGTGCGCCGCGTAGGCCCCCTCCGGGTAGGACATGAACGGGCGCATCGACATCGGGTCGTACCGCAGCTGGCCGTCCACCCCCTCGGCCGCGAACGTTGCCTCGGCGCCCAGGGTCAGGCCGTCGTAGATGCCCTCGGCGAGGTCGGTGATGGCCCGGATCAGCGGCTCTCGATCACGGGTCCGGCCACCGAAGATGATCGCGTCGATCGGCACGCCCCGCGGGCCGGCGAAGTCCGCCGCGATGTTGGGCACGTTGGCGAGCGTCGTGGTGAACCGGCTGTTGGGGTGCGCCCATGGCTCCCCGGCAGCGGACGCGGCACGATCGGATATCAGCTGCCCGGTCCAGTCCCGCCAGCCGGTGGTGTCGGCGGGCGGCTGCGGCGTGCGGCCCTCCCACCAGACCTGCTGGGTGAGCTCGTTGTAGGCGACGTTGGTGAACAGCACGCCGGTACCGGCGGCCACTGAGCCGAGCGCCGTCGGGTTGGTCACCTCGTTGGTGTCCTTGGCGACGCCGAACACGCCAAACTCGGGGTTGATCGCGTAGATCCTGCCGTCCGCGGGGTCGACCCGCAGCCAGGCAATGTCGTCACCGTAGAACGAGACGTGATACCGGTCGCCGAGGGTGCCGGGGGCGAGCATCATGGCCAGGTTGGTCTTGCCTGACGCGCTCGGGAAGCCGCCGCAGATGTGCCACGTGCGGCCGGTCTGCTTGTCCGTGATGCCGATGAGCATGAACTGCTCGGCGAGGAACTCCCCAGATGCCCAGCCGTCGTAGCACGCCTGCCGCAGGCCGTGCGCGATCTTTCCGAGCAGCGCGTTGCCGCCGTAGGACGAGCCGAAGTGCAGGATCGTCCGCTCATCGGCAACGGTGACGAAGTACCGCTGGTCCTCGGGCGTGCCCTGGCCAAGCTGCTCCAGGTCGCCGGTGACGTGCACGCCGCGGACGAACGTGCCCGGCTCGGCGAGGCCGTTCACATACTCGACGCCGCACCGCGCCATCCGGATCATGTGCAGCGCAACGGTGCGATGGTCGGTGAGCTCCACCCCGACCGCGTACGGCACCAGCGGCGAGCCTGGCGGCGCCATCAGGTACGGGATGACGTACATGGTCTTGCCGGTCGAGGCGCCGCGCATCAGGTCCGTCACCAGCGGGCGCACCTGCGCGGACGGGTGCCAGTTGTTGTAGACGCCCTGGTCCGCGGGGCTCGCGGTCGCCACGATGGTCCGCTGCTCGGACCGCGCGGTGTCCTTGGCGTAGCTGCGCGCGTAATAGCGTCCGTCGCCCGCCGGAAAGATCTCGCCGGCCGCCAGCGACTCGCGCACGAGCCGGGGGTCGTCG
This sequence comes from Streptosporangiaceae bacterium, assembly GCA_050698875.1. Lineage (GTDB taxonomy): Bacteria > Actinomycetota > Actinomycetes > Streptosporangiales > Streptosporangiaceae > JAJYUU01. Next base: position 3,898 of record JBOHCP010000383.1, read on the forward strand.
GCTGCGCCCACCACCTCCGCCCGGCTGGCACCGGTAATCTCCGCCCAGTGCCTGACGAACTCTCGCACCGCGGGATTCGTCAGCCCGGCCTGATCCAGCGTCGCCGCGAGGTCTGCCTGCTGCGGCCGTGTGTCCATCATCTCGCCGCGCTCACTGTGCTGTGCGGCTTAGCAGCGGTTGCCTTGTACACCGGACTGCTCCTCCTCAAGGGCTCGCGAATCGCGTCGCGCAGACACAGGAAGCCCTGTCATCTCGGGATTGGGGGAGCATACCCCGGTATCAGCGGTTCAAATGGGGCCGACCTAGCCAATCGTTGGCGTGCAGCTCGTCATGGGTTTACCGACAGGTGACACGAGCATGAGGAGAGGGAACGCCGTTACTGTCGCAGGCCGCGTCTCGGCGGGTCGCACCGGCCCGCGCCGACCACGTTCCCGCCCTTCGACGCGGCGGTGACGCAGGGCCGGCGCGCTCATCGTCAGCTGTCCGGTCCCTCCGCTCTGACCTGCTCAACCTTGCGCAGCGCGGTTCTCAGGTCGGCCAGCCAGGTGTCGGAGTTCGCGCCGACGAGCCGCACGCACCAGGCCAGCGCGTCGCTGCGGCTTCGGGCGACGCCGCCGTCCACGAGGGTGTCGAGTACCTGCCGCTCGCTCTGCCGCAGCCGTGTCATGACCGGTACGGAGAACGTGGTGAACATCACCCTCCGGCCGCCGACCTGCACGCCCCACGAGACCTTGCGGCCGAACTTGTGCTCGGCCTCGCCTGCGATCTCGATCCGGTGCTCGCGGGTCTCCTCGCGGAATCGCCGCGCGCGGCCATCGGCGGACGCGGCCGCGGCGGCCTCGCTCGCTTCGGCGCCGACGGCCGCCGGGTCAGGCAGCGTGCCGACGACCGTGACCTCCTCGCGGTCGGCCTTGATCTCGGGTGGCCCGGTGAACCAGCCGTCAGGAAGCCGGCCGGCGAACCATCCGTGCAGGGCGTCCTCGACCGAACCGGGCTCTGATTTCGCAGCAGTCATGTAATCATGATTACACCATTGTCGGGTCCGCGCAAGCGGGCGGGGACATCACGACGGCGCCGACCGTGCCGGTATCAGCCGGCGAGCGCGGCTGCCACCCGCGCGTACACCTGCACCGCTCCGGCGAAGCCAGCGCCGAAATCTGCTGGCACGACCTCCACGGTCTTGCCCGGCTCGGGCGCCTGCACCATGAGGCCGTCGCCCAGGTAGATCGCGACGTGCGAGATGTAGTCGGGCGCCGTCGGGTCGGTGTGGTAGAAGAGCAGGTCGCCCGGCTGGAGATCGGCCACCGGGACGCTCGGGCCGGTCAGCGCCTGCTGCGCCGCCACCCTCGGCATCGCGATCCCGGCCTGCCGCATCGACCACTGCACGAGCCCGGAGCAGTCGAACACTGTCGGCCCGGCACCGCCCCAGACGTATTCCATGCCCACCCGGCTCAGCGCCGCCGCCAGGAACTCGCGGGTCTGCGCCGTGCTGAGGCCGGGCCCGTCAGCGGCGGTGATACCGGCTCCGCCGGCCTGCCCGCCGCCGGCCTGCCCGCCGCCGGCCTGCCCGCCGGCGACCTGCTGGCCCGCCTCGGCCG
>JBOHCP010000384.1:0-5481 GCA_050698875.1 Streptosporangiaceae bacterium
GCGCCCTACCCGGGCCTGCAGTCGGCCTTCGACGGCCTGTACCCCAAGGGGCTGCAGTGGTATCGCCGGCGGGGCCTACGTGAACTTCATGATGGGCGATGAGGGCCAGGACCGGCTGAAGGCAACCTACGGTCAGAACTACGACCGGCTCCGGCAGGTCAAGGCCGCCTACGACCCGCGCAACCTGTTCCGGATCAACCACAACATCCCGCCCGCGAGCTGACGTCGCCGGAGCCGGATCAGGACGTCGAGGTCCGGGCTTCGAACTGCCCGGAGGCCGCTCCTTCGCAACAACCCTCGTAACGGGCGCCCGTGGCGCCGGCTTCTATCCGGACAGAGGCCGGTGCCTCGCTCCGCCCGCGCGCCAGTCGCCCGGCGCTTCGACCCGATCAGCGCCATCGGGGTGCGTTCCCGCTATCAGGACGCTACCTGTCATCTGGCGAGCGCAGGAGATCGCCTTGCAGGCCGCGCGGCGCTGCGGGGTCCGTGAAAATCGCCCGCCACCTAGGCCGGTCGCCGCCGGCAATCTCGTGGGAGCTGCGAAGCTACCCTGTGGGCATGCGCGCCCTGCGGCCGGCCCTGCAGACCGGTGAGACCAGCGCAGCGCAGGGCCGGGCAGCGCAAGAGGGAGCGGCAATGACAACGCCGGGCACAGGCGTTTGCCAGTGGGCGATGGTGGATGAGGGCTGGGGCCGTAAGGCGGCGGACTTCGCGACGCTCAGCGAGCCGGGCAACTGCCGGGAGTACGTCGCAGTGCACCATCGGCTCGGCGTCGATGCCGGAGACCGGCTGCTCGACGTGGCGTGCGGGTCCGGGCTCGCGGCCGAGCTGGCTCGCCTCCGCGGCGCTTCCTGCTGTGGAATCGACGCCTCGGCCAGGCTGGTCGCGGTGGCCCGGGACCGCAACCCGGGATGCGACATCAGGGTCGGCGACATGCACGCCCTGCCGTGGGACCCGGCGTCGTTCGACGTAGTCACCAGCTTCCGGGGGATCTGGGGCACCACGCCCCACGCGGTTGCCGAGATATACCGGGTTCTTCGCCCCGGCGGGCGCGCCGGGATAACGGTGTGGGGTCACCTGAAGGTGTCTCCCGGGGCCTGGGCGCTGGCGCCGTTCCGCCTCGCTGCGGCGGAGAAGGTCGACAACCAGGCTGTGATGGTGTCGCTCGGCCGGCCTGGCGCGGGCGAGCAGCTTCTGGAGTCATGCGGATTCCTCGAAGTTCAGCGCCTCGATGTTCCGTTCGTGTGGGAGTTCGCGGACCCACAGCTGTATGCGCGCGCGCTGGCCGCTACTGGCCCGGCGTATGAGGCCGTACTGAACGTCGGTGAGGCTGAGTTCCATCGCGCAGCCGTCGAGCAGGCTCAGCGGCAGCTACGGGAGGGCTTGCCGCTGCGGGCGGAAATCAACGTCGTGGGCTACCTGGCCCGCAAACCCGAAGGAGCCGAACGCGCATGACTGGCAGTTTCCTCGACGAGCCCCCGGTATCCCGCCGGGTGCAGGCGCTGTACGACGAAGACCTCGCAGACGGCGGCTACGTGTGGAACGTGTCCCGGCTGTGGGCACACCAGCCAGACACGCTCAAGGGGCTGTTCGAGCTGATGTCTGAGGCATTCACGCCGAGCGGCCTGAGCTTCCGCGAGCGCGGGATCCTGGTGACCGCGGCCGCCTCGGCCCTTGGTGACTCGTACTGCTCGCTGGCGTGGGGCGGGAAGCTGGGCAAAGCGTCGGATGCCGCTCTGGCGGCGGGAGTGCTGAATGGCAGCGACGCCGGGTTGACCGACCAAGAGAAGGCCATAGCCGTGTGGGCTCGGAAGGTCGCCAGGGACCCGAACGCGACGACACCCGCCGACATCCAGGTGCTCCGCGACTCCGGGCTCGCTGACGGGCAGATCTTCGCCATCACCGCGTTCGTGGCGCTTCGCCTGGCGTTCTCCACGATCAATGACTCCCTCGGTGCCCAGCCCGACGCGCAGCTAGCCCAGTCTGTGCCCCCGGAGGTGCGCGAGGCCGTGACCTACGGCCGGCCTGCAGTTACCTGAGCGCCTGTGCCATAGACACTGGCGCCTCGATGAGCACCGCTGGCGGGGGAGCCGCCGTCGCGATGCAGGGGCAGACTCGGCCAGCGCACCGAAGTCATCGCAACGGGCCGGCCCGTCGCCCGCGTGCACAACCAGAGCGCGCCGAATACCGTCGTGGCGCGGGACGATGGCCACGCCGACTATCAAGACTGCCGCAGAGGAACGGCGGAAGTGAGTTCTCGCTGATGCGCTCGCGCTACACGTATCCCATGACGGTCGAACGCGCTGGGCAGCGGGCGGGCTCGGGGATCGTCCGGTACTTCCCGGCAGTCGGTGCCGCCGGCGCGATGACCGCCTGCGACACCGGGGAACCGCGGCAGGGGATTCCCGGACTCCGGCGTGGCCGATTCCGCTCAGCGCCACTCTACGGCGCAAGACAGTGCCGGTGACCTCAGGGTGGTTGCGCGCCCATTGTCGCGCGGCCTTGGCGGTAGTGAAGAAGCTGATGTACCCGCACGAGGGGTCCGCTGACGAGCAGCCATCGCCGGCCGAGCCGGCAAACACCACCGCGGTGCGCGGGCTCCAGCAGGCGCGACCACGGTCAGCCTCGACGGTGATGATGCGGCCGCTGTCGGGCTCGGCGGCGGTGATCGTGACCGGGCGGCCGAGCATGGCCGACATGCCCAGCGCGTCGATCGCGCACATCGCGTAGCAGGGCGGGCCGCCGGCCCAGTAGACCCGGATCGGCCTGCGGACCGGGGAGAACGGATAGGCGGCCAGGATCCAGGCGGCTGGGCCGCGGGGCTGCCTAGCCGGGCGATGATCCCAGCTGACTAGCATCTTCGGTCTGTTTGGGGGCCGCCACGTCCCAGCATCAGGGGCGAACGACGGCACCATTGGGCGCTTGCGGGGGTTGCCCCCCGCCTGGACGGCGGGCCAATCGGGGGGCCAGGACGCCAGCCGGCCTCGTTTCGATTACCCCACGAGGTTTCTAGCGTGAATGGCGCAGGCGCACGACGGGCGTGCCAGGCGAAGGAGGCATCATGATCGAGGCCAGCGGTCTCAGCAAGAGGTACGGGCCGGTGCGGGCCGTCGATAATCTCAGCTTTACCGTGCAGCCAGGCTCGGTGACCGGGTTCCTCGGACCGAACGGCTCGGGCAAATCCACAACGATGCGGATGATCCTGGGCCTGGACCGCCCGGACGCCGGCCTGGCCACGATAGGCGGCCGGGCTTACCGCGATCTCGCCTGGCCGCTTCGGGAGGTGGGCGCGCAACTCGAAGCCAAGGCGTTCCATCCGGCCCGGTCCGCGCGCTCGCATCTGCGGGTGCTTGCGGCGGCGGGCAATATTCCGGACTCGCGGGTCGACGAGGTGCTCGGCAGGGTGGGCCTGTCCGATGCGGCACGGCGCCGTGCGGGCACGTTCTCACTCGGCATGTCGCAGCGACTGGGCATCGCCTCGGCCCTGCTCGGCGACCCCGGGGTGCTGATCCTGGACGAGCCTGTGAACGGTCTGGACCCGGAAGGCGTCCGCTGGATCCGCACCCTGATGCGCAGCCTGGCCGCAGAGGGCAGAACCGTGCTGGTGTCCAGCCACTTGATCAGCGAGATCGCGCTTGTGGCCGACCACCTGCTCGTCATCGGCGCAGGCCGCCTGCTCGCCGACACGACAGTCACCGACCTCTCCGCTCGCTCGGGTTCCCTCGAGGATGCATTCCTCACGCTGACGTCCGGAGGTGCAGCATGACCACCATCTCGCACTCAACCAGGCGTCCGACCGCCCGCAGATCCGCCGTCGGATTCCGGCAGGCCGCTCGGATGGAGCGGATCAAGCTCCGTACGCTGCGCTCGCCGTGGGTGACGCTTCTCGTCACTGTCGTCGGTGTGGTCGGCCTGTCAACCGCGGTCGGCCTCAACTCCAAAGACACCCACGGCGACATCACCAGCAATGTCCTCGCGGGCGTTGCACCTGGCCTGCTCGCATTCGGGGTACTGGGTGTGCTGGTGATGACGAATGAGTACTCCTCCGGCCTGATTAAGGCGACGCTCGCCGCGGTGCCTCACCGGGGGACGGTGCTGGCGGCGAAGACGGCGGTGTTCGGGGCCGTTGCGCTTGCGGTTGGTGAACTCGCCTCGTTCGCCGCGTTCTTCGCCGGGACGGCGGCCCTGCCTCCTGCATTCCATCCACCGTCGCTTACCGACCCGACGGTGCTGCGGGCTGTGCTGATGGTTGGTGCGGCGTACCCGCTCATCGGGTTGCTTGGCCTAGGCATCGGCGCGATCGTGCGGCACGGGGCCGCAGCTACTGGGGTGGTGATTGGCGCGGTGTTCGTCGGCTCGGCGGCGCTCCGGGCGCTGACCCCCTCGCTCGCCGCCTACGCGCCGATCGCCATCGTCTCTGACTCGCTGTCTGCCACCACGGCCGTGACGGACCCTGCGCTCGGGCCCTGGGCAGGCCTGGGGATGCTCGCGCTCTACGCGGCGGTGGCAGTGACAGCCGGCGCGGTGCTGCTCGCACGGCGCGACGCCTAGCAGGGACACTGGGCTCATGAGCAGCAAGGTGAGGCCGCGGGCCAAGGAGGCTGGCTCGCGGCCATCCGCCGGAGGCGGGCCGCGCCCGGTCGGGGGCGCACTGCCCACCCTGCTCGGCGCGCTGTTCACCTGGCGGGCCTGGCGGGAGCTGCTGTACGCGCTGGCAGGGGTACCGCTGGGCGCGGCGGGGTTCGCGCTCACCGTTGCGTTCCTCGGGACGGCGACAGTGCTGACGATTTCCCTCCTCGGGACCGTCGTGGGTCTCGCGCTGCTCATCACCTGCCTGCGCGTTGCGCGGCTGGTGAGCGCGGCACAGCGGGCGCTGGCCGGTGCCCTGCTGGGAGCGCGGCTGCCACAGCTCCCGGCGCACCGGCCTGCGAGCGGCGTGCTACGCCGTGTCGATGCCCGGTTGCGGGACGGCCCAGGATGGCGGGCGGTGGCCGCCGCCATCCTGGGCCTGCCGATTGCGCTCGCCAAGTACATCGCGGTCCTCTGGTGGGCATACGGGGTGTTCAGCGTGACCTCTCCCGTGTGGTGGCTGATGTTCCGCAACCATCCGGCCGGCACGCACCTGAGCCCGGCCCATCTCGGCGGCCTTGCGGTCGAGACCTGGTCAGGGACCTGGCTGGCGGCCGTCGCAGGCGGCGCGATACTGCTGATCGCGCCGTGGCTGGTGCGCGGAATCGTTGTGCCGGAACTGTGGTTGTTGCGCCGCATCATTGGGCCCAGCGAAATGGCCGCGCGGGTCGCTACGCTCGAGCGGTCCCGTTCGGAGGTTGTCAACGAGGCTGCGGCTCTTGTCCGGCAGATAGAACGGAACCTGCACGACGGCGCCCAGACCCGGCTGGCGACCCTCGCACTGCACCTCGGGATGGCGCGGGACAAGCTCGCCGCAGGCGGTCCGGACGAGGTAGCGGCGGCGCGAGACCT
>JBOHCP010000385.1:0-5478 GCA_050698875.1 Streptosporangiaceae bacterium
GACTGACTCACCGACTGACTCGCCGACTGAGTCGCCGACTGACTCGCCGACTGAGTCGCCGACTGACTCACCGACTGAGTCGCCGACTGACTCACCGAGGGCAAGCGGCTGATGGCCCCGGGTTGTCCGGTCACGATCCGCGCCCGATGCGCGCGACCAGGCCGGCGCCGGGCTCGCCGTGCTCGCTATCGGGGCTCACGGTCGCCTCCCCGGGGCGAGACGCTGATCGCTGTCATCAACAGTTACTGTAGGTATAGCATGTGGGCGATGGAGACACATGCGGCGCTGCAACAGCTCACGGCCGATCCCGGATTCCTGCTGTCCCGGCTGGGCGGCGCCGTCCGCGCCGGGTTGAAGGACGTGCTAGCGGGCTCGGGCATCCGCCCCGTGCAGTACCTGATCCTGCTGGTCCTCCAAGCCCGTGCCGGGGCCTCCCAGCAGGAGCTGTGCACGGCCGCGGGCGTCGACAGCGGCAACATGGTGGAACTGCTCGACCTCCTGGAAGCGCTGCAGTACGCGGTGCGGGCCCGCGACCCCCTCGATCGCCGCCGCTATGTGGTGACGATCACCCCCCGCGGACGGTCGGCCCTGGCAGAGCTGCGCCAGGCCGTCGAGGACTACCACGGACGCTTCCTCAGCCCGCTGACCGAGCCCGAGCGGCAGCAGCTGACCGCCACCCTCGGCAAGCTCTTGGACACCACCGCTGAAGCTCAGCCAGGAACACCCCGCCCGTGATGGAACCGAGCGCGAGGCAGTGCGGCGCGTCAGTGGTGAGCGTCCGGGCGCGTCGGACCTCGTTCCCTTATGTCCGGTTTTTCTCTTGCCCCGCTGATCAGGCGACAAGTGCCCCAGCAACGAATCGGCCCTAGACTTGGCACTCAGTACCCGAGAGTGCCAGGGGAGGTGCTGCGTGCTAGACGACAGGAAGCTGGCTGTCCTGCGCGCCATCGTGGAGGACTTCGTCTCCACGAACGAGCCGGTCGGCTCGAAGACCCTGGTGGACCGGCACAACCTGGACGTGTCCCCGGCCACGATTCGCAACGATATGGCCGTCCTGGAGGAGCAGGGGTTCATCGTCCAGCCGCATACCAGCGCCGGCCGGATCCCCACCGAACAGGGCTACCGGCTCTTCGTCGACCGGCTGTCGGGGATCAAGCCGCTGTCGCTGGCCGAGAGACGTGCCATCGAGACGTTTCTGGCGGGCGCTTACGATCTCGACGATGTGGTCATGCGAACCGTCCGGCTGCTGGCCCAGCTCACCCGGCAGGTGGCAGTGGTGCAGTACCCGTCGCTCATCAGGTCGGCGGTGCGGCACATCGAGGTGGTCCCGCTGACCGACCGGCGGCTCCTGCTGGTGCTGATCACCGACACCGGCCGCGTCGAGCAGCGAACCGCCGAACTGCCCGCGCCGATCGTCGAGGACGAGATCACCCAGTTGCGCGCGCTCCTGAACGCCTTCCTGGACGGCCGCAAGCTCTCCGACGTTGCCGCGATCGTCGCCGAACTGCCGGAGCGGGTGTCGCCGGCCGAACGGCCGAACGCGGCCGCGGTGTTCTCGGTCATCGTGGAAACGCTGATCGCGCGCCACGAGGAGCGCGTCGTTGTCAGCGGCGCCTCGAATCTCACTCAGGCAGACTTCTCCCGGGGATTGCGCGAGGTGCTCGAGGCGTTGGAGGAACAGGTGGTCCTCATGCGGCTACTCGGCGAGTCGGGCGACCGGGGTGCCGTGACGGTGCGGATCGGGTCGGAGAATGAGGTGCAGGAACTGCAGGGCACGTCGCTGGTAGCGGCCGCGTACGGGACCGGCGACCTGGCACTCGCGCGGCTCGGGGTGCTGGGCCCGACCCGGATGGACTACCCGACGGCGATGGGAGCAGTGCGCGCGGTGGCACGGTACGTAGGTCAGATCCTGGCGGAGTCCTAGGAATGCCGGTGGCTAACGACTATTACGGGATTCTCGGCGTCCGCCGGGATGCGGACGCTGACGAGATCAAGAAGGCATACCGGCGGCTGGCTCGTGAGCTGCATCCCGACGTGAACCCCGATCCTGCGCTGCAGGAGCGGTTCAAGGAGGTCACTCGCGCCTACGAGGTGCTCTCTGACCCCGAGAAGCGGCAGATGTATGACCTCGGCGCCGACCCGTTCAGCCGGGCCGGGGCCGGCGGTCCCGGGTTCGGCGCGGCCGGGTTCCCGTTCAGCGACCTCATGGACGCGTTCTTCGGCGGCGGCGCCGCGCCACGCGGGCCGCGCAGCCGCGCCCGCCGGGGGCGTAACGCGACCATCCGGGTCGATCTCGACCTGGCCGAGTGCGCGTTCGGCACGACCAGGGAGGTGGTGATCGACACCGCTGTCGTCTGCCCGACGTGCTCGGGCGAGGGCACCGCACCGGGCACGCACCCGGTCACCTGCGACGTCTGCAACGGCCGTGGCGAGATCAGCCAGGTCACCCGGTCCTTTATCGGCCAGATGATGACCTCGCGGCCCTGCCCGGCCTGCGGCGGTTACGGCACGGTCATCCGTAAGCCATGCCCGGAGTGCGCCGCGGACGGACGGGTCAGGACCCGGCGGACGATCAAGGTGCGCATCCCGGCCGGGGTGGAGGACGGCACGCACATCCAGCTCGCTGGCGAGGGCGAGACCGGCCCGGGCGGTGGGCCGCCTGGGGACCTGTTCCTGGAGATCGTGCAGCGGCCGCACCCCATCTTCGAGCGGCAGGGCGACGACCTGCACTGCACGGTGACGATTCCCATGGTGGCGGCGGCGCTCGGCGCCACGCTGACGGTCGACACCCTGGACGGTCCGGCCGAACTCGACCTCCGGCCGGGGACACAGTCGGGCCAGGCCATGACGATGTATGGCCGCGGCACCGAGCGGCTGAACAACTCCGGCCGGGGTGACCTGATCGTCCACGTCACCGTGGAGACGCCGATGAAGCTGGAGCCTGAGCAGGAGGAGTTGCTCCGCCAGCTCGCCAAGCTGCGCGGCGAGGAGGCGCCACCGGGCAAGTTCGCGCCCGGCCAGCAGGGCTTCTTCTCCCGGCTGCGTGATGCGTTCAACGGCCGCTAGCGGGATCGGCCGCTCCTGAGACCGCCGGTCTTTGCCGCCGCTGCCGCCGACCTGGCGGGTCAGCAGATCGTGCTGCGCGGCCGGGAAGGCCGGCACGCGAGCACGGTCCGCCGGCTCGACGTCGGCGAGCGCGTCGACGTCACCGATGGCGCCGGGACCGTTGCCGAGTGCACCGTCGTCGCCTCGGCGCCCGGCGAGCTGTCGCTGGCTGTGCTGGCGCGGCGCACCGAGCCGCCGCCGCAGCCGCGCCTGGTCGTCGTGCAGGCCATCCTCAAGGGTGACCGCGGCGAGCTCGCCGTCGAGCTGCTGACCGAGATCGGGGCCGACGTCATCGTGCCGTGGTCAGCCGAGCGGTGCGTAGCCGTCTGGCGCGACGAGCGCGCCGCCAGATCCCGCGCCCGGTGGAGCACGGCGGCGCGGGAGGCCGCCAAGCAGAGCAGGCGGGCCTGGTTCCCCGAGGTGACTGCGCAGGCCGATCTGGGCGCCGCGGTGCGCCGTGTCGAGGCGGCGGGGCTGGCCATCGTGCTGGATCCTGATGCCGCCACGGACCTGGTGAGCCTGACACCGCCGGCCGCCGGCGAGATCGTGCTGGTGGTCGGGCCGGAGGGCGGCATGACCTCGGCCGAGGCCGATGCCCTGCGGGATGCGGGCGCGGTCCCGGCCGCGCTGGGGCCAACCGTGCTGCGGGCCTCGACGGCAGGCGTAGCAGCCGCGAGCGTGCTACTCAGCCAGACCGGCCGCTGGCAGGGCCGCGCGACCTACTAGCTGCAGCTGGGCGCGGGCGTCGGCGCGGGCGCGGGACTGCTCGAATCGGTCGGCGCGGGACTCGGGCTCGGGTCGGGAGACACGGACGCCGACGCCGACGGCTGCGCGCTCGCGCCGGGCTGGCAGCTCGGCGACGCCGACGGACCTGGGCTCGCGTTGGGCGGGCTGCTCGGCGACGGCGACGGGCGCCGCGGGCCCGGGCCGGACCTCGAGACGGAGCGGGACGGCGACGGGGCTGGCGAGGCGGGGTGCCCGCCGGAACCTGGCTGCCCGCCATGCGAGTGCGAGCTCGTGCTGCTCGGTGACACGGACGTCGAGATGTCAATCGCCACGTAGGTACCGGCCGCGACGATGAACATCACCACGGCCATCGCGGCCAGTGGCCGCAGCCAGCCCTCAGTGCGGGAGCGGTGCCTGCCCGGCGCCGGCGCGGGCGCGAACCGGTCCCGGGCTGCCCAGAGGGCCGCACTCAGCCGGTAGAACGCGTCCTGCACGGCTGCCGGAGCGCGCAGCCGAAGCTCGTCCCAGGCGGCGGTCAGCCAGATAACGGCCCGCGGCCGCGCGGCCCGCAGCCGAGCCTGGGCCCTGATGCGCTCCAGGGCGTCGCCGCCCGGCTCGACCGAGTCAGCGGCGGCGCGCAGGGCGGCGCGGAGGTGGGCCTCGTGGTTGGACGGCGCGTTCATGCGTCCCGCTCCAGGATTGCCCGCAGCGCCTGCATGGCCCTGGCCGTGTGGCTCTTCACAGCCCCCCGGCTGATCCGCATGGTCTCGGCGATCTGTGCTTCTGCCATGTCGCCGTAGAACCGCAGCACCAGCGCCTCACGCTGCCTGGCCGGGAGCGTCCGCAGCGCGGCTATCACGGCAGACCGCTCGAACAGCGCGATCGCCCCGTGCTCCGCACTCGGCATGTCCGGCCCCGGCTTGGGCGCGTTCCGGTCGACCACCTGCCGATGCCTGAGTACGGACCGTGACCGATTGACGACCGCCTGGCGCAGGTACGCCAGCGCCTTCTCGTTGTCGCGCAGGCGGTGCCAGCCGCCATGCATGGCAACGAACGCGTCCTGCACTACTTCCTCCGCGGTCCCGAGGTCGCGGACCAGGAGGGCGGCAAGCCGCACCAGCGAGCGGTAGTGCGCGCTGTACAGCTCCGTCACTGCCTGGTCGGCATCGGCGTCGGCCGGAACTGAGACGAGCGGAATGCGCCCCGCCCAGGCCTCCGTCACGTCAGTTGGACGCGCAACTACGTCAGAAGGTTCACTCGTCGTCACTCGCGAGTGCTGCGACACTGGGTCGCCTGACCTGACTTCCAAGCTGCTTCCAATTCCCCCACGCCCACCACGCCAGCGCTAGCACCCGCGCATGACCAATCCCTGAGCGACGGAAAGCCAGTACCTGGCGAGGCCGTTGCACCAGAGGGGTGGCGCACCGTGGGTTCGCAGCATTGCAACCATATCTGCCACTGAGCGCGCCGGCCTGGCAGACGTTAAGATCGCCACGTGGCTGATTGCCTGTTCTGCGGCATTGCGGCCGGCGAGATACCGGCGACGATCGTGTCGGCTCATTCCCGCACCGTCGCCTTCCGGGATATCAACCCGCAGGCGCCGGTCCACGTGCTGGTGATATCGCGGGCCCACCACGCCAACCTGGC
>JBOHCP010000386.1:0-5470 GCA_050698875.1 Streptosporangiaceae bacterium
GGCCAGGTCGCGCCCCGAGAAGTCAGCCACAGGGTGCCTCCCATATCTGAGTGACTAGATCACTCAGTCTAGTCGCGCAGCCTGCAGCAACCAAGCACCCTCACGATTCAGTCGTGCACCCGCGGTACCGAGCCTGGCAAGAATCGCGGGCAGGTCGAGGCCACGGGGCAGGCTGCCGAACGGCGTCGCTGGCCCTGCCCCGGCGGCCGCAGGCTGCAGCCTGGTGCTGGCGAAGGCGTCGCCGACCGCCGTCGGCGCGTGCCGGACCAGCAACGCGGCCTGCAAGACGACGGTGAGCTGGCTGGCCAGCCGTCGTGCGTCGCACTGCGCGTCCTCAGCGGCGGCGGCTGCCTTGAGCTCCGCGCGCAGCTGACTGGCCGCCGCGGCGACCCGGCCGTCGGCAGCCGCGAGGTCAATCTCGGCCAGCACCGCGTCGGCGCAGCCCGGCTCCCTGGTCAGCGCCCGCAGCACGTCCAGGGAGGTGACGTTGCCCGAGCCCTCCCAGATGGAGTTGAGCGGCGCATCGCGCAGCAGCCGGGGCAAGGTCGAGTAGTCCTCGACGTAGCCATTCCCGCCGAGGCACTCCAGCGCCTCCGCAGTGATCAGCGGGGTGCGCTTGCACACCCAGAACTTCGCGGCCGGCAGCGCGACCCGCAGCAGCGCCGCCTCGGCATCCTCACCGCGGGCGGCGCGGTCGGCGGCACCGGAGAGCCTGAGGGCCAGCGTGGTCGCGGCCTCGGACTCCAGCACGAGGTCGGCGACCACGCTGGTCATCGCCGGGTGGTCGATGAGGCTGGCGCCGAAGGACCGACGCCGGCGCGTGTAGTCGGCTGCAATCACGGTCGCCTGGCGGATGGCCGCGGCGCTGCCGAGCACGCAGTCGAGCCGGGTTGCGGTGACCATGTTGATGATCGTCGGCACCCCGCGGCCGGGCTCGCCGACGCGCCAGGCGACTGCGTGGTCGTACTCGACCTCGCTGGAGGCGTTGGAGGTGTTGCCCAGCTTGTCCTTCAGCCGCTGCAGATACATGGCGTTCCGGCTTCCGTCCGGCAGCACGCGCGGCAGCAGGAAGCAGGTCAGGCCTTCCGGTGCCTGGGCAAGCACCAGGAACAGGTCGCACATCGGCGCCGAGCAGAACCACTTGTGGCCGGTCAGCAGGTAGCTGCCATCGCCAGCCGGCGTCGCAGTGGTGGTGTTGGCACGGACGTCGGAGCCGCCCTGCTTCTCCGTCATGGCCATGCCTGCCAGCAGCCCCGCCTTCGCTAGCGGGACTCGCAGGCCGGGATCGTAAACCGGCGCCGTCAGCAGCGGCACGTAGCTCGCGGCCAGGTCGGGCGCGTGCCGAAGGGCTGGCACGCTCGCATAGGTCATCGAGATCGGGCAGCCGTGGCCCGCCTCCGCCTGCGTCCACACCAGGAACTTGGCCGCCCTCGCCACGTGCGCTCCCGGCCGGTCGTCCGCCCACGGCGCGGCGTGCAGGCCGTGGCTGACGGCGGTATCCATCAGGTAGTGCCAGGAGGGGTGAAACTCGACCTCGTCGACCCGGTAGCCGCGTGAGTCGTGGGTCCGCAGCTCAGGCTTATGCACGTTCGCGCGGCGGGCGTGCTCCTGCGTGCTAGCTGCTCCGGCCAGCGTGCCAAGCTCGTGCAGCTCGGCCTCTGCCCAGCCGCCGCCCTCCCGGCGCAGGCCCGCGATCAGTGCCGGGTCGGCCGCCACGTCGTAGTCGGCGAGCCTCGGCACCTGGTTGAGCACCTCGTGCGTCGCATGTCGGCCCGATGTGGTCATAATGCGACTCTAATCGGGCGGTGCCGACACCAGAACCCGGCCGGGCCGTGGCCCGTCGGGCCGTGCTCATCCGGAGTAGGGCTCAGGAGTGAATCCCGCACTCGCTCTTCGCGGTGCCTGCCCATCGCCCGCTGCGCGGGTCGGCGCCGTCGGCCACTCGCGAGGTGCACGTCCGGCAGCCGATGGACGGGTAGCCGTCGAAGACCAAGGGGTTGACCAGGATGTTGTTGGCCGCGACGTAGTCGTCAACCTGCTGCTGCGTCCACTCGACGATGGGATTGACCTTGACCATCTCGCGCCTGGCGTCCCACTCGACCACCTTGGTGTCGCTGCGGGCCTCAGTTTCCTCCCGCCGGATCCCGGTGAACCACGCATCGTACGGGGCGAGGGCCTCTTCGAGCGGCACCACCTTGCGCAGGTAGCAGCACAAATCCGGGTTCCGGCTGTACAGCCGCGGGCCAAGCTCGGCGTCCTGCTCGGCGACCGTTGTTGGCGGCGTGACGTTGAGCAGGTTGACCGGGTACATGGCGGACACGGCGTCTCGCGTCCCCAGTGTCTCGGGAAAGTGGTAGCCGGTGTCGAGGAACAGCACGTCGACGCCGGGCAGGTGCCTGGACACCAGGTTGACGAGGACAGCGTCGGTCATGGACGAGGTAATGCAGATCCGCCGGCCGAACGTACGCGATGCCCACGCGATGACCTCGTCAGCTGGCGCCCCGGCCAGCGCATCGGCGGCTTGCGCGGCTAGCCTCTCCATCTCGCTGAGGTCCTCCTCGCGACGGTCGATTCGCCCTGGCAGCTTATCCGGTCTGCCCCTGGCCGGCCGAGAACCGCCAGGCACCTTGCGAGGCAAGTCACATGTTCGCCCGCTGGCGCGCGCTCAACCGGTGGCTGGCCATGGCCCTAACCCTGGCGGATCCAGCCGAGCCGCCCCTCGGTCGGCCGCGGCGGCGGCTGATGCTGGCAATCACACCAGGTGCCGCCGCGGCACTCCTCGTGCCGCTGAGCCCGGCAGCTGCTGCAGACCATCGGAGAATTCCGGCGATCAGGCGGCGTTAGCCCGACGCATCCGGCGGCGGCGCTCAGAGGAGCGCTCGTCCTCATTCAGGCCACCCCAGGTGCCGTACTTCTCCGGCCGGCTGATCGCATACGTCAGGCACTCGGCCCGGACCGGGCAGGCTCCGCAGAGCGCCTTGGCCTTGCGCTCGCGGATCTCCCGCTCCGGCTGGCGCTCCCCGTCAGGTCCGAAGAACAGCACGACATCCCGGCCCCGGCACGCAGCCTCGTCTTGCCAGCCCCAGTTCGGCCGCTGTAGCAGGGCAGCTTGGCGGCGTACCTCAGACATGAATAGCTCTCCTCAGCCAGCTGGCCGTGGTCATCGGCGACCACAGCGCGTAAGTCCCACGTAGTCGGTCAAACATGCAGATTCTCAAAGCAGTCACTTCAGGTAGTGCGTCACCCCGTGCCGTGCTTGCGCTCGCCATCGTTCAGCGGACCCGCCGGACGCGGTAAGGTCTAGCTAGACGAAAGATTTCTCGCGCGCTACGGCAATTGCCCCGTCGCATGATGCAACGTGTCGCGCTGGCGTGATGTTCCCGACGGGTGCTTCTTGCATGCCGGGCGTGTCGGCCCGCGGAGCAGCGGAGCGCCCCCGGACAATCATGCCACTTGCGGGTGTTGGCGCGCAGCCAGGATCACGAATCTGCGCGGCCGAGTGGCGTTGCACGCCCCCCGCCCGCGGGGGGCATCCCTGCCGAGCCAACGCGCTGCGGCGTGCGCCAGGTCATACTAAGTGATCATGAACTGGACAGATCGCACGCTTCGGGCCACGATAAGCTACATGTCCGTGTCCGATCCAGCGCCGCTGCCCCGCCTCGGGGAGGTCTTCTTCGACGTCCGCGGCAACTCCCGGAGCATGCGGCTGAGCTGGTACGCCGACACCGGAGTCGCGGTCTTCAGCATCTGGCAGGCCGGGATGTGCACGGGCACGTTCCGGCTTCCGATGGCGGATCTCAGCCGGATGACAGAGATCCTGGAGCGCGGACCGGCGCCGCAAGGGCGCGGCCGCGCGCCGGTGAGCGCGGTGCCGCACGGCGAGGACCGCGGATCGGACTCTGACTGGTACTACGGCCCGGCTGGGGACGAGCCAGCCCGGCCCGCTGCGGCGGGCAACCCGGGCGGCTACGGTGCGGACTACGCCACCGACTATGGCCGGCCGGGCTATGAGGCTGACTACGGCCGCAGCGAGCGCGGACCTGCCGAGTACGGCGGCGGTGAGCGCCGATCACCCGACTACGGCACCGGCGGATACGGTCACGCCGGCCACGGTGGCGCGGCCGATCAGCACACCACGGACTTCGACGCTCGCTACGGTGGCTCGGGCGGCTACGGCCCGGCCGACTACGGCGCCGTCACCGACCGGGCCGCCGACGAGCGCTACCAGGGCGGCGGCTATGGCTCGGCTGGCCAGGCTGGCAGCGAGGATCACCGGGCGCCGGGCTATCCAGCCGACTACGGACGCGGCGAGTACGGCGAGGGCGGCGGGTACCGGCCTGGCTACGAGCCGGCCGGCTACGGGCCTGGCGGCTACGGAACTGGCGAGGCCGACTACCGGACGGGCGAATACTCGCGCCCTGCGCACGAGCGGCAGGCGGGCGCTGATCGCGGTTATCTTCCCGGCGACTACGACGATCGGCAGCAGTTCCGTCCCGGCGATCATCGGCGTGACGACAGCGGATTCCAGCGCGGGGCTGGCAGTCAGGCCGGTACCGAGACAGACGGCTCCGGCTATCGGGACGAGCGCTTTGTAGCGCCCTATGCCGGCGACGGCGGCCAGACTTACCCGAATGACAATCCCGCGCCGGGCAGCGGCTATCAGGGCGACATCGGCGATGCCGCTTATCCGGCCGATCGACGGCCTGTTTCGCCGTCGGACCGCTATCTCGAGCCATCGGCACCGCAGGAAGCCTATTCCTACGGCGCTGAGTATCGGCACGGTTAGCCGCCCGTACGGACGCTGATGGCGGCGCTCTGCATTCTGGCGGGCCCGCCCTGCCGCGGCGAGTCTGGCTCGCCTCGCTGGCCCGCAAGAGCAGCGCTGGCGGCATCTCGTGCGCCGCCGGGTACCCGCTCGTTCCTGCACCCGGAGCCGACGGCCAATCCCGCAGTTCACGGGCATTATCCTGGCCAGAGAGGCGGCCTTGTGACGGATCCTGGCGCGGCTGGGATTATCCCGCGCGAAGCGGACCGCGGCCGCCGTTACAGCCCCGTTGGGCTGGGCATAGATTCGCGGGGGGAAGGGGGATCCGCAAGTGGCTCAGAAGATCTCAGTCACGTTCGCATGCGACTACGACTCTAAAGAGATTCCCGAGGGCGAGCACATGACTCGCGCGTTCAGCCTGGACGGCCGGGATTATGAGATCGATCTATGCGAGCGGCACAGCCAGAAGTTCGACGAGGTTGTCGGGCGGTTCGCGGAGAGGGCCAGAAAGGTAAGCGGCCGCGGCAGCAGGCCGAAGCGGCGGACGACGGCGCACCGGCAGCGCAGCGCCGAAATCCGTGCCTGGGCAAAGCACAGCGGAGTAGAAGTCAGCGACCGCGGCCGCATTCCGGCGAACGTTATCGCTAAATACGAAGCGAATCACTAACGAGGCCAGCCTCGGACCGCCGAGGCGGTGGCTCGCGC
>JBOHCP010000387.1:0-5468 GCA_050698875.1 Streptosporangiaceae bacterium
GCGCGCCGTGCTGTGCGAGTGGTCAGCCCGCCGTCCCGCACCGGCGGCCTGACGCGCGCCCTCGCCGCGGACCCGGGCGTGATGAACCTGGTGGCGCTGCCCGCGGCCCACTGACAAACGTGACCGCTGACCGAGACTGCGACCGTTAACGCCAAATTCGCGCTCGATATGTGGTGATCTGCTCCACGCTAACGGTCGCACTCACTTCCGGCTGGCCCATAGGCGACACTAACGGTCGCGCTGTCTCGCGCAGCCGCAACTGCTAGGCGCATCCTGACCAGCTCGCAGATCCTCATCGTCGGCGCCATGGTCTTCGGCCCGGAGTACCGCGCTATCGCCGCGGTCGCCCTTGGCCTGGAGCGCCGGGACCGCGAGGCCGTCCGCACCGGGTTGCTTATGCTGCTAGCCGGATTGCTGGCGATCGCGGTAACCCTGCTGTTCGCGCTGCGCATCCGCTGGTCGGGCCGCACGCCGGTCGCGTTCCTGCACGGCGTGCCGCCGGTCTCCGACCTGATCAACTCGCCGAATCTGTTCTCGGTCGTGGCCACCGTCGTGGCCGCGGTGGTCGGGGTCGTATCGCTGACGCTGGCGAAGGCCGGAGCGCTGATCGGGGTGTTCATCTCTGTTACGACCATTCCCGCCGCCGCCGGCATCGCGGTCTCGGTGGCCTACCACAGCTGGACCGGTGCCCTCGGCTCCGTCGAGCAGTTGCTGCTGAACGTCGGGCTGCTCGTCATCGTCGGCGCGCTTGCGATGCGAGGGCAGCGGCTGATCTGGCGCCGCGTTACTCGCACCATCCCGCCCCGGCGACTTACCCGGCCGGCGAGTCAGGCCACGCCGATCGCCCCGTTTACCACCAGAATCACACCGATGGCGCCGACCGCGCCGATCAGTACCACCCGGCCGTGCGCGCCCAGCCAGCCGTTCACCGCCTTCAGCGCGCGCGTCGTCCGGTCTGGCGCGATGAGGTGCACCGCCAGCGGCAGCCACGCGAAGACGATGTCGATCGCCACCACCAGGACGAGCCCCGCGGTGGTCGCGGCCAGCCCTGCCCGGCCGGTCGCGATCACCTGAACGGCCGCGACGAAGCCCACGCCGGGAACGAAGAGCAGGAGGCCCGCCGCCACCGCTGTCAGCGGCCGGGGCTGCGCGGCCATCCGCGAGATGAGGCCGGGCTTCTTCGGCGCGGCCGGAGCCTGCCGACGCCGCCTGCGCTCGCGCCCGGTCAGGCAGCCCGCCGCGACGATCGCCAGCGCGCCGAGGCCGAGCCGCAGCCCGTACCGCGGCGTCCGGTGGGCGGGCAGGCTGAGGCCACCTGCCCGCAGCACGACGAGGATAACCGCGCCGCTGACAGCGGTGACCAGCACGGCGCCCGCCAGATACAGCAGAGCCATCGTGCGCGGGCTAGCGGAACCGAGGTAGACAGCCGCGATGAGCAGCGCCGGCGGGTAGAGCGCCGCCAGCGCCGCCAGCCCGGCAGCCTGCTCGTACATTCCGGCCACCCTCGCACCCGCCCGGCGAAGCGGCATCACCCAGCCGGGATGAGGCCGGCGAGGCTGGCCGAGCCGCTACAGCTCGACGCTGGTACCGGGGACGAGGTAGCGGGCCGGACCTGACGCGGTCGGCGCGACCTTGACCAGGTTCTCGACCAGGCTCGCGCCCTTGTCGTTGAGCAGGGCGTCGTGGATCCAGTACCCGCGGTCCGGTGCCGCGGCCCTGATGTATCCCGCGACCTCGCTGAACTTCAGCCACGGCGCGCTGACCGGCACGAGCAGCACCGGGATCGGCTCCTCCGGCACCGTGAACGAGTCGCCCGGGTGGAAGACCTGGCCGTCCACGGCGAACCCGGTGTTGCGGATGACCGGGATCGCGGAGTCGATGACCGCGTGATCTGACCCGTATACGTGGACGTCGAAGCCTGCCGCGGTGACGGCATCTCCGTGCCGCACCGCGCGGACCCGGCGGCCGAACTCGCCGAACCGGCCTGCCACCGTCTCGTTGGCCCACAGCCCGATGGCGGGATCGGCGGCGAGGGCGGCGCGCACGACGCCGTCGTCCAGGTGATCGGGGTGCTCGTGGGTGATCAGGATGGCGCTCGCCCCGGCGAGGACATCGGGACCCGCCCACACGCCGGGATCGATGACGAGCCGGGTATCGTCCTTTTCCAGCCGTACGCAGGAATGGCCAAGCTTGGTCAGCAGCACGGTACCGAGCGTAACGGCCGACCGCGCCGCCGGGCAGCGGGCCCCGGTCAGCGGGCCGCGAGCCCGCGCATGAGCTCCTCGACCAGCCGCCTGGCGTAGCGCGCCTCCGCTTGCCCTGACATGCTGGCCAGCACCGCGCCGTTCAGCAGCAGCGTGGCCGCGTCGATGTCGGTGTCCTCGCGCAGCTCGCCCGTCGCGACGCCGCGGCGCAGCACCGACGCGACGACCTCCCGGCGTGGCTCCACCACGGTGTCGAGATACCGGGCGAGCAGCCGGGGGTAGCGCGCGCCCTCGCCCTGCAGCAGCGCGAACAGCCGGGCGCGGCGCGGGTCGGCTGCCTCCCGGCAGATCCAGTCGAGGATCGCGATCAGGTCTGCCCGCACCGACCTGCCTTGCGGCACTGGCAGCTGGCTGCCCAGGCTGCCGACGGCGTCGAGGAGCATGTCCTCCTTGCCGCGCCAGCGCCGGTAGATGGTCGCCTTGCCGACGCCCGCCCGGGCGGCCACCTGCTCGATGCCGAGTGCATCCGGTCCGCACTCGGCGAACAGGTCGAGCGCCGCGGCCAGGATGGCTTTCTCCGCCTGCGGGCTCCGTGGGCGGCCCCGGCGGCGCGGTCCGGCTGTGCTGCCGGAGCTGTCTGCGCCGTGGTGATCGTCCATGCCCGCCTTCGGGATGCGCCGGGCGGGCCGGCGGCGTTGGCTTAGTGGCCCACTGAAAAGCGATACGAGCCACCATCGTATTGCAAATACGGCCGCTCGCGCCCGCGGTCTGATCAGCTCGTCAGGTTACTAGCAAGTATGTGAGCTGGGCTTTTCCGGCTGGCGCCGGCATGCGATCATCAGAGGGTCCGGGGACGCCACAGGGGCGCAACGAGACGCAGGAGGATCGATGTCTGCAGACCAGGGCCGCCAGGCCGGTGCAGCCGGGACGCCGGAGCCGCTGTACGGCGGCCACGCGACCCGGCGGCTCACCATCAGGGACCTCGCGGCCGCCAAGGCCCGTGGTGAGAAGTTCCCGATGCTCACCGCCTACGACGCGCTCACCGCGTCGGTGTTCGACGCAGCAGGCATCCCGGTCCTGCTCGTCGGCGACTCGGCCGCGATGGTTGTCTACGGTCACGACTCCACCATCCCCGTCACCGTGGACGAGCTCATCCCCCTCACCCAGGCGGTAGTCAGGGGCACCCGCCGTGCGCTGGTCGTGGCCGACCTGCCGTTCGGTTCCTACCAGGCGTCGCCGGCGGCGGCGCTGGAGGCCGGCACCAGGTTCCTGAAGGAGACCGGCGCGCAGGCAGTGAAGCTGGAAGGCGGCTACCGCGTGATGCGGCAGGTCGAGGAGCTGGTCGCGGCCGGGATTCCGGTGATGGCGCACCTCGGCCTCACCCCCCAGTCGGTTAACGCCTTCGGCGGCTACCGGGTGCAGGGCCGCGGTGAGGACGGCGAGCGGCTGGTGCACGACGCCAAGGCCCTGCAGGCTGCCGGGGCCTTCGCGGTCGTGCTGGAGTGCGTGCCGGCCGAGTTGGCAGCTCGGGTGACCGCCAGCCTGGAGATCCCGACCATCGGGATCGGCGCCGGGCCCGACTGCGATGCCCAGGTGCTCGTCTGGCAGGACATGGCGGGGCTGTCCCCCCGGACGGCCAAGTTCGTGAAGCGCTACGCCGACATAGCCGGCGTACTGCGAGACGCCGCCGCGTCCTTCGCCGAGGACGTCGTGTCGGGCGCATTCCCGACGCCCGAGTACGCCTACCGGTAGCGCTGCACTCACACGCCGGTGACGCGGATCCCGGCATGCGCGGAGTACCGGCGGTTGATCGACACCAGGTTCGCCGTCAGCGCCTCTACCTGACCGCAGTTCCTGAGCCGGCCGCCATAGATGCCGCGCATGCCGGGGATCTCCCCGGCCATGGCGATCACCAGGTCCGTGGCTGCCCGCACGTCGCCGAGTACGAGCACGTCCATGTCTACGGTCTCCACCGCGGGGTCGAGCAGCAGCCCGGCGGGGACGTGGTGAAACGCGCCCACTACGGTACTGTCCGGCAGTACCGCCGCGGCCTGCTCGGCAGCACTCCCCTCCGGGACGCGCAGCGGGTAGGCGCCGCGCGCGTCGAAGCCCATCGGGTTCGCGCAGTCAATGACGATCTTGCCAGCCAGCGGGCCGGCAAGCGCAGCCAGCAGGTCCCGGTGGCCCTCCCAGGGCACGGCGGCGATCACGACGTCGGCCTCGGCCGCGGCCTCGTAGTTGACGCGCCCCGAGAGCAGGTCGCCGCCGAGCTCGGCAGCCGCCGCGGCGGCCCGTCCGGCGTCCCGCGAGCCGATGATGACCCGGTGCCCGGCCATCGACAGCCGCCGCGCGAGACCACGGCCCTCGTCGCCGGTCCCGCCGAGCACGGCGACGGCAAGGCTCGTGACGCTGCGGCAGTCCCCTGGGGGCGACTCCCCTGGCCTCCCCGCGGCCGACGCTTCAGTTGTCATGCGCTGATCCTGCCAGATGGCAGCACCCGCCTGGGCCCGTCGGGCACCATGGGAGCATGAACGCCGACCAGGTCGCCACCCTCCGGGCGCTGCTCGCCCCGACGGGCTGGCTGGACCGGACGTCGGCGTTCGCGCGCGCGCTCCGGCGTAGCGCCAGGACACCGAACGGCCTGCTGATCTTCGGCCCGCCGCAGGACGAGCCATGGCACATCACGGCGCACTTAGCCGACGAGAGCCGACTCGCCGATCTCCCCGAGCTCGCGCCGACGCTGGTCAGGTGGTCACCGGAGCCCGGTGCTCCCGCGCACCTGTCGGTGGGCCTGGACCGGCTGGTATCGGCGACTCCCGCGGAGACGCTGCTCGTGGTCAGCGGCGGGCTGGCGCCCGCCGAGTTACTGGAGCGCGTGCACGACGTCCGGCGGTCGGGCGCGACCGTGTTCGCGCTCGACCAGGACGATCCTGAGCTCGACCAGCTCGCGCACGAGTCCCTGCAGGTCAGCCCCGGCACGGCGCCGATCTCTTTTGAGGCTGCTCAGCACCTGGTCAGCTCGGCCGTGACGGTCGAAGCGGGGCCGGGCCGGTTCAGCATCGCCGGCCCGCCCGGCACCGGACCGGCTGCCTCGCCGGCCGCCCTCGCGGACCGCAGCCTGCGGTCCAGGCTGGCCAGGCTGCTGGATGCAGTGAGCGGAACGCCGGCTGACTAGTGCAGGCCCGCATAAGTCCTTGAGGGGTTCGGTTTGGCTGGTCACGGGTTGTCACGCGGCCTGCGGGAGAGCCCGGGTGGCAGCCGGCC
>JBOHCP010000388.1:0-5436 GCA_050698875.1 Streptosporangiaceae bacterium
CATCCTGGCCCTGACCGCAGCCATCTGGCACAACGACCGAACCGGCCAGCCCGTCAAACGCTCGCTCCTCGCCTATGACCACTGACCCTTGGAATTGATCATCTAGTCGGGCAGGGCGTCGAACTGGCGCAAGATGACGCCTTCCCTGAGCGCCCACGGACAGATCTCCAGCTCAGGGAGACTCAGCAGATCCATCGCGGCGTCAGCGACGATCGCGCCCGCGGCCAGCTGGCCCGCTCTGCCCTGGGAGACGCCGGGCAGCTCACGCCGGTCGGCGACGGTGAGCTGCGGCAGGCGCTCGGCGAGCGCCATCACGTCGGTATGTTTCAACACGCGCTTGACGTAGTGGCCCTCGCTGGATGGCGCGGCACCGCCGACGCGGGCCAGCTGGCGGAACGTCTTGGACGTCGCCACGGCGTGATTCGGCTGGCCATCCCTGAGCAGAATCCCGACCGCCGCGGCGATCTCGGCCCGGACATGCCTGCGGAGCGCCCGCACGGCGCCGGCCGACGGCGGGTCGTCGCCGAGCCAGTCGCGGGTCAGCCGGCCGGCGCCGAGCGGCAGCGAAACGGCCTGGTCCGGCTCCTCGTCGAGTCCCGCCGCGATCTCCAGTGAACCCCCGCCGATGTCCAGCATCAGCAGCCGGCCAGACGACCAGCCGAACCAGCGGCGCGCGGCGAGAAACGTGAGCCGCGCCTCGTCCGCGCCTGGCAGCACCTTGATCTCGACCCGCGTCTCGGCCTCGATCCTGGCCAGCAGCTCGTCTCCGTTCGTGGCGTCACGGACCGCCGACGTGGCAAACGCCAGCATGCGGTGCACGCCCTTGTCCTCGGCGATCCGCAGCGACTCCCGCACGAAGTCGAGAAGCCGCTGGCAGCAGCCCTCCGACAGCCGGTTCTGTGCGTCCAGGTGGTCACCGATCCGCAGCTCGGCCTTGTGCGAGAACGCCGGCAGCGGCCGGCCGCCCTGGTGCGCATCGACCACGAGCAGGTGAACGGTGTTCGAACCGACGTCCAGCACGCCCAGTCGCATGGTCTGACCGTACCCGCGCCAGATCCGGTGAGCATCACCGAGCAGACTGAGAGAGCGGGCCGGCGGTACAGGGGGTCTACCGGCGGGAACAGGGGGCTGCGCCGGGTGGTTGCCACGGGCAGCGCGACAAGGAGGCAATCATGACCGTGACCGCGTCGCACGACATCCGGGTCGAGCACAGTCGCAAGCGAGTGCGCATCCTGCTGGCCGGGGAGCTGGTGGCCGACACCACCGCAGCCCTGCTGGTCTGGGAAGTGCCGTACTACCCCACGTACTACGTGCCGGCCAGCGACGTCTCGGCCAAGCTCATCCCGGCCGGCGACGCCGGCGATCCGCGCCTGGGCAAGGCCGAGCTCTTCACGGTGCAGGTGCCCGGCGGAGCGACCGCTGACCGCGCCGCGCGGCAGTATCCGGCCAGCCCGGCCCGGCAACTGCAGGACGCGATCCGGTTCGAGTGGGACGCGATGAGCGAGTGGCTCGAGGAAGACGAGCCGGTCTACACGCACGCCCGCGACCCGCACACCAGGGTGGATATCCTGGCCAGCTCGCGACACATCCGGGTGGAGATCGACGGGGTGACGGTCGCCGACTCGCGCAGCCCGCGCATCCTGTTCGAGACCAGCCTGCCGCCGCGCTACTACCTGCCGCTCAGCGACATCAGGACCGACCTGCTGCGACCGTCCGACACTCATTCCCACTGCCCCTATAAGGGCACGGCCAGCTACTGGTCGGTCGAGCTGGGCAACAGGCTGCATCAGGACGTGGTGTGGATCTACCGGACGCCGCTGCCGGAGAGCCAGAAGGTCGCCGGCCTGGCGGCCTTCTACGACGAGAAGGTTGACGTCTTCATCGACGGCGTGCCGCAGCGCCGGCCGCACACCAAGTGGAGCTAGCGAGCGGCACGGCGCCCGTCGTCAGCCGTCCAGGTCCTCGATCCGGGCCGCCGACGGCCCTCGGTGCGTGCTGATCAACTCGGCGGCGACCTCGGCGTCGCGCAGCACGCGCAGCGCGTTAGCGCTGGTGAGCTTCCCACAGTCTCCTTCTGACCAGCCGCGGTCGAGTAGCGCGCTGATCAGCGCCGGGTAGCAGGACACGTCCTGCAGGCCCTCGGGCAGCTCATCGGTGCCGTCGTAGTCGCCGCCGACGCCGATGTGGTCAGGGCCGGCCACCTCGCGCACGTGCTCGGCATGGGCGACCACGTCGGCGAGCGTTGCCCGCGGGCGCGGGTGGCTTGCGGCCCACTCGCCAGTGACCGCCCTGCGTTCGGACAGATCCAGGGGGTCAAGCCCTCGCCGGTCCATCTCCGCGGCCAGCCCGAGCTCCCAGTCGCGGCACCGCTGCGCCACGAAGGCGGGCACGAAGGTGATCATGCACAGCCCGCCGTTGGCCGCGAGCCGGGCCAGAATCTCATCCGGCACGTTCCGCGGATGGTCGCAGATCGCCAGCGCGGACGAATGCGAGAAGATCACCGGCGCCTCGGCCACGTCCAGCGCGTCCCGCATGGTCGAGGCCGCCACGTGCGAGAGGTCGACCAGCATGCCAAGCCGCTGCATCTCCCTGACGACCTCCCGGCCAAAGGCGGTAAGCCCGCCCGCCACCAGCTGATCGGTCGCCGAGTCGGCCCAGGGCGTGTTGCTGTTGTGGGTCAGCGTCAGGTACCGCACGCCCAGCTCGTAGAGTGCCCGCAGCGTGCCGAGCGAGCAGCCGATCGAGTGGCCGCCCTCGGCGCCGAGCAGCGATGCCACCCGGCCGGTGCTCATGACGCGCCGCGCGTCGGCGGCGGTGCTCGCCAGCTCGAGAACGTCGCCGTGCCGCGCCGCCAGCCGGCGCACCAGGTCGATCTGCTCCAGAGTCGCGACCACGGCGGCCTCGCCTTGCAGCCGCGCGGGCACGTAGACCGACCAGAACTGGCCGCCGACACCGCCCATGGCGAGCCGTGGCAGGTCAGTGTGCAGGAACTGGACGGGCTGGCTGATGTCGATTGCGGCCGGGTCTGATCCGGCCCCGGCCTCCTCGCCCGCTCTGCGCAGCGCCCACGCGAGGTCGTTGTGCCCGTCGAGGACGGGGAAGTGGTCGAGCACGCTGCGCGCGGGGGAGAAGCCGTCCGGGGTCACGTCGCCAGGGTAAGCGGCCCTACGGGACCATCGCGCGCCGGGGATGCCAGGATAGGCTCGTGTACCGGCAGCGGCTGACTCCCTGGATCATCGGCACGATGCTGGCATCCGCCGCGCTCGGCGCCTGGTTCGGTCACCTGCTCGGCGACGGCGGCAGCGGAAACATCGCGCTGGTCAGCGCTACCTGCGCGGTGCTGGGATCGTTCCTGCCGGGGGCGGTCCGGTGGGCCCGCGTCCGGCTGCGCGGGCAGCAACCGCCCCATCACGGCGCGGCCTGAGTGCCGCGGGCCCGTCCGGTCAGCCCGCGGCGACGCCGGGTTGGCGGGATGTGCGCCGCCGCACTGACGCCGGCCCGCTGACGGCTGTTCAGCCTCGTTCCGCGCTGCCGGCCGCGGGCAGTACCTAGGCGAGTCCGTGTGATCCCCGACAGAATGCTCTGATGGTCGGCGCCACGCACGGGCATGTCACGGGGAACCCCAACCGGATGCCACGGTGGCTGGCCGGCCGGGCGCTCGGGAGACAGTGCGCCGGCGAGGCTAGCGCGCCGTTGACCCGTGCCATGCCCTCAGCCGGCCGGCCGTTCGCTGTGCTTCTGCCCGAGCCGCGTCGTCCCGTCGAGCAGTTCTCTGCCGATGTCCAGGTGGCCGCAATGCCGCGCGATCTCCTCGATCACGTGCAAGACAACCCATCGCACGTTTGGCGGCTCCGCAACCTCCGGGTCGCCGTGCTTGCCGCGCGGGGCCGCCGACAGCGGCGTTACCGCCAGGATCGCGTCCGAGCGAGCGGAGATCTCCCGGTACTCGGCGATGATGTCCGCAGCCGACCAGTCCGTGACGAACGGCGCCATCGGGTCATAGGGCTTGACGTCTGCGTCAGCGGGCGGTGAGGTGTCCTCGCCGGCGACAACTCCGATGAACCAGTGAAAGTGCGCGCCGCTCAGATGCTCGATGAGCCCGGCCGGCGTCCAGCCCGACGGCACGACGGACTGGTGCCATGCCTCTTCATTCAGGCCAGCCACGATGTCCAGGGCTGTCGCGCGCTGCGCCGCCAGAAAGTCCAGCAGCATCTGATCCTCGGCAGGGTGGCAAACCGTCACGCGGTCTTGAGCTGCGCCTTCGGTCATGGCCGGTTCCTCCTGGTTTTCGGTCTGCCGGGTGGCTGACCTTTCACGAGGACGACGATCGGGCTGACGCCAGAAGGACACCGCCCGGTGCATCAGGTCGCGAAGCTGCGCATTAATCGGGGCCGAGGATGAGGCCGCTTGTGGGCACGCCCGTCCCGGCCGTCACGAGGACGGCGCCATCGCCGGGCACCTGGTTGACGGCGGTACCGCGGACCTGCCTGACCGCCTCGGCGATGCCGTTCATGCCGTGCAGGTAGCCCTCGCCGAGCTGCCCGCCGTGGGGGTTCAGCGGCAGCGCGCCGCCCAGCTCGATGCCGCCGCCGGCGATGAAGTGCCGCGCCTCCCCGCGCCCGCAGAACCCCAGTTCCTCCAGTTGCATCAGCACGTACGGAGTGAAGTGGTCGTACAGCACCGCGGTCCGGATGTCGCCAGGCGCAAGGCCGGCCTGCCGCCACAGCTGCCGCCCGACCACCCCCAGCTCCGGCAGGCCCGTCAGGTCAGCCCGGTAATAGCTCGTCATCGTGTACTGGTTCGCGCCACTGCCCTGGGCCGCCGCCCTGATCGTGACCGGCGATTTTTTTAGGGAACGGGCTCGTTCCACGCTGGTCACCAGCACGGCAACGGCGCCGTCCGTCTCCTGGCAGCAGTCGAGCAGTCGCAGCGGCTCGCAGATCCAGCGCGACTCCTGGTGGTCGGCCAGCGTGATCGGGCGCTGGTAGAACCAGGCCGCCGGGTTCGTCGCCGCGTGCCGGCGGTCGGCCACCGCGACCGCGCCGAAGTCGGCGCTGGTGGCGCCGAAGGCGTGCATGTACCGGCGGGCCGCCATCGCGACCGTCGCCGCGGGCGTGGCGAGGCCCATCGGATAGTGCCAGCCGTTGTCGATCGCCGCCGACGTCGCGCCCGCGAGGGCGCCCGCCGCCACCTGCCCGAACCGGCGGCCTGACCGCTCGTTCAGCGCGCGGTAGCACAGCACGACGCTCGCGGCGCCTGTCGCCACCGCCATCGCGGCATGCTGGACGGTGGCGCACGCGGCGCCGCCGCCGTAGCCGACGAGGCCGAAGTACGTCAGCTCGGCGGCGCCCATCTCACGGGCGACCGCGATCTCGGCGCTCGAGTCCATGCTGAAGGTGACCATGCCGTCGACGTCGGCGGGCGCGAGCCCAGCGT
>JBOHCP010000389.1:0-5431 GCA_050698875.1 Streptosporangiaceae bacterium
CGTCGTGGCTGCCGGCCGGCGAGTGGTTTGCCGCCGGTGACCGAGACGACGACGCCGAGCGGGCCGCCCCGGGGACGCCGAGCGCCCGGCAGGTCACGCTCCCGGAGCCGGTTCTGTTCCGCAATATCGAGACGCACACGTTCCCGTTTACGCGCCGCATGTCGATCCCTGACCTGGTCGAATGGCTGGCGACCTACAGCAGCGCTCGCCGGGCAGTTCCCCGGCGCGACCGAGATCGAGGTGCCGAAGCGATCGCGCTGCTGGCGCGCCGACCGGGTGCCGCGATCCTGACCTCGCCGTTAGTTCTCCAGCGGCAGCAGCTCGGCGACGAACTCGTCGATGAACCGCTCCAGGCTCCCGGCGACCGCCGAGGTCGCTGGCCGGACCACGAACTTGCTGAGTCCGGCCTCGATGTAGGCCTCGATCCTGCCCCTGAGCTCGGCCCAGGTCCGTGGCAGCAGGCCCGCCGGATCAACGCCAGGCCGGCGCCGCTCGACGGACCGCGCGAACTCGGGGGTTACCTCGCCGACCGCGAGGCTGATGCCGTAGTGGTCCGCCTCGATCTCCCGGCTGGCGGCGGCCGCAGCGGCCTCGATCTGCTGCCGCGCCGCGCCTGCCTCGGCAGGGGTCAGGAAGCTGCCGAGCCACCCGTCGCCGAATCGGCCCACCCGGCGCAGGCCCTCGGGCGCGCTGCCGCCCAGCCAGATGTCGAGCGGCTTGACGGGCCGCGGTCCCACGCTCGCCTCCGTCACGCTGAAGAACCGGCCAGCGAATGACACGCTCGGCTGGGTCAGCAGCAGTCGCAGCAGCTCCAGCGACTCGTCGAACACCGCGGCCCGGCGGCCGGCCACCGGGAACGCCACAACCTCCGGCCCGCGCGCCGGACGCAGCCCGAACACGGGCAGGACGCGGCGCGGCGCGAGCGCCGCAAGCGAGGCCAGTTCCTTCGCCACGAGCACGGGATGGCGGCCCGGCAGCACCGCGACGCCGGTGCCGACCTTGAGCCGGCTCGTCCGCGCCAGCACGTGGGCCATGCCGATGAGCGGCTCGACCAGGTCGCCGTAGACGACCTCGCTGAGCCAGAGCGAGTCGACGCCCGCTTGCTCCAGCGGGCCGACCGCGGCGGCGAGCCCCGCGGGGGTGGCGTAAGGGCCGAGGCTGATGCCGATGCGTACCTTCATGCCTCCATCCGATCACAGCAGCACGCCGGACCGGCACTCCCGGCCAGCCGCCCGGCCAGAGTTCCGGTGCATGGCGACCGATACCGGAAGCCGGGAACTCGCGGCGCTGTTCAGCCGGGATGGTGTCGTGTGCGTTCGCGCTGCGCTGGACGCCACCGAAGTCGCCGAGGCGGCCTGCGCAATCGAGAAGGTGCTGGCGAACCCCGGCCCGCTGGCGCAGGTTGCCAGCAGCACCGACGACCCCGGCCTGTTCGCCGAGGACTTCTGCCGCTGGCAGGAGCGCGTCGACAAGCTCGGAGAGCGGGGCGCCGCGGTCGCGGCGTAATGGCTTCGACTCAAGCTCCTCGCACCTGTGAACCCCGCTCGATCAGCCGCGGGCATGCGGTGATTAGCGGGCAGACCGGGCAGTCCGGGTTGGTCGGCCTGCACCATCGCCGGCCGACATCCCATGCAGGCAGGTCCAGAGCACCAGGGCGACCAGGGTAGAGCGCACGCGCCACGGCCACCATCTGATCCACGGAGTCATGCTCGGCCAGGCCGGTTCGCAGGAAGACGCGCCGCAGGTGTACGTCATAGGCAACATCGCTGCCGGCCAGTTCCCGCAGCGGCTGGCCCAGGTCCCGGGCCAGGATCTCCACGGCCATGGCCGCCTTTTTCTGGCCGACGCCCGGGAACGCCTCGAGCCGTCGCCTTAGCTCCACCGCCGTGGGGGCATCCGACCACAGGCGCCCGGCGTCGCCGCCGTACCGGTCGAGGACGATGTGGGCCGCCTGCACTAGCCAGTCCGGCACGACGTTAACGAATCGGTGCAGCTTGGGTGCCTGCTGAACCGCGGCGCGAACAGCCTCAGGGTTGGCGGCGAGGCCACCCGGGGTGAGGTACCCAAGGCGTGTGCGCAGCAGGTACGGCAATGCCCAGGCTCGCTCGGCCCGGATGCCCATGTCGGAGATCACGGCGAGAAGGAACGCGAACGGGTCCTCGCGGATGAGCGCATCAGCGGCCGCGTCGGGAGTGAACGAGAGAGTACCGTTTTTCAGCTGGTCAGCGAGGGCATCGGCATGAGCCAGCAGTGCCCGGCCGACGGCTTGTGCGTTCGGTGATGGCGCCGGCGGCAGCGCCGGCGGGACGGGCACGATCTTGGCTGCCCCTGGCATCGCCTGAGATTTCCGGGGCAGCTGACTGCGAAGCCATCCGTGCAGCGCCCACGAGGCGAGGTCGTCTTCACGTATCTTGACCGCGAGGCACTGCGGGCTGTAGGGCGCGTCGATTTCTCTGCGGTGCTCGACGATCTCGAATCCTTCGTAGCCCGGAGGCACGTCCGCCCAGGTGCGCGCGGTCGCGCGGCCGGGACGACGCAGTCGGCTGATGAGCGCCTGGCTGGCCGGATAGTCATCCGCCTCCACGCCTTCCACCTGGACCTCCGCGTTTGACCCAGGTGACCGTGTGCACGCGCACTCGGCCGAAGACTTCGCGTGCGCCGATCCCATGACGCACCGTGTGTCGATGGCCATCAATGCGCATGTCGAACGACCACCCGCCTTCAAAGGGCTCTGTCCCATCCGGCCACCGGAAGTCGAAAGGGCCGACCCGCGTGACGGCGCTCAGCTCTAAACCGGTCATCCTCTGCTCGCCTCGCGCGCCCGAGCCGGCTGGTTCTTGTAGAGGGCGAGCTGCCGACCTAGACCCAGACCCTCGGCGGGCAGCTCGACCGCGGCTCCGGCCGACACAAGGCCCGACCGCAGGCCGTGCTCGGTGTAGGCTGAGCCAGCGTGGATCTCGAAGTCATACCGCCCGATGTCTCCCAGCGCAATCTGCAGCTGGGTCAGCACCCGCTCAGCCCAGCTGCGCCTGTCACGGCTGCCCTTCGTGGTGAGCGTCTCGTCGTATGGATCGAGCACCTCGGTGGGCGCCACGAGGCCGTGTTTCGCGGAGAGTATGTACCAGCGAGAACACCTGGCCTCGACCCACCGCCTTCTGCCGTGAAATAAGGCGCTCGTGTACAGGTCAGCGGCGGGAGCGGCAGAGCCGCGTTTGGATTTGACGCATCCGACGAGCCCAATCTTCTCCCCCTGCATGGGTTTCCCTCCTGTCGTGTCCTATGCGCGACCCGTTTCCTCTGCCTAGCTTCGTCTAAGATAGCTGCCTTTTGTCCGCGGGCCATGAAATGTGTCCCACTATAGTGGGACGGAGTCCCGGCTTGCGTTCATGCCTGAATGGGCTGAGGCTGTCTCCTGTCACGGGCCTGATCGGCAGGAAGTGGACTGGCCCTGGCATTCTTCGACAACGTAGAAGGAAAGAACTCTCCATAAATGGGGATGTGACGGACAGCCGACTACCTATCTTGCCGACACTGACCTGGTCGATGACAATGCCGTGCGGGGCAGCGGGATCGTTGTACGGGAGGATGCAGCGCACGCAGGAATACATCGATGAGGCCGACCCTCGAGCCTTAAGCCGATGATGCCTGGACCATGAATCGGAGCGGTTCCTCCAGTACGTATGCGGCAGAGATCACGTCGGCCAGACGTGCGGCCAGGGTCGCGGCGGCTAGGTGACCAGGCAGTGCCTCGTTGAATTTCAGGCCTGCCAGTGCGCGGTCATCCACGTCGGGCAGGCACAGCCGTTCGCGAGCATCGGCGGTCGCGACCTTCCACATGTCGCGCCCCAGGTCGGAGCGCATTCGGATGCCCGTGTCATCGAATCGCTGTGTTGAGTCAACGAGGTCGGACAGCGTGGCTGCGGGTGGCATTGGCACGGTATCCCGCCCAGGTCCACCACCGAACGTCGTCTCCCGAGCGGGCAATGACGGTGCCGCCGGGATGCACCGACGCCATCTTGTCGTCGCGGATCTCGGCGAGCACCCGCTGAGCGCGTTCCGTCAGCGGGACCGGCGGATCAGCGCCGAGCAACACAGAACGTACCGCGCGGGTCAGCCGGAAGCTGGCCGCGGAGACTCCTGGGGTCAGCCAGCGTGCCTTGCCTCCGCCGGGCGCAGGCTCCACGAAGCATCTCCGGCGCTTCCAGTCGACCCAGTTCACCTGCCAGCTCCGCCCGCCCAGTAGCAGCAGGCGGGGGCCGTCGACCTTCTGAGTCAGCAGCATAGGGTCCGTCCGGCCGATCTCGTCCCTGCCCGACAGGACGACGAACTGGGGTGGCGCTGTGAACACGGCAGTCATGCCCATGAAATGCCGGTGCCCGAACGCCTTCTCAGCAGACGGGCCGACAAAGAGCAGCTCGCCATCCCGCTCGATGAAGCCGCGCTCCAACAGGTAGCGGAGGATTGGTGCCGCGCTGGCATCGAACGGCGCGAGCCCGTTCCATTCCCCGACCCATGCCGCGCGGCCGATCCGGTGCTCTTGCAGGCACAGCGCGAGAAGTTGCTGAGCGACGATGTGCCGCGGCTCTGGCGGCGCGACAACGGGTTCGACGAAGCCCCGGCTCCACAGCAGCACGAGGCCGGCCGTCCAGAGCAGCGAGCCCTCGTCCAGCGCGAGAAACAGGCAGTTTCGTGCGGTGCCCGGTCTCCGCCCAGTGCGGCCGAGCCGCTGCAGGAAAGCGGCAATCGTCGGCGGGCAGTTGACCTGGATGACCCTGTCCAGGTCGCCGACATCGATCCCGAGCTCCAGGGTTGACGTGGCGACGATGACGCAGTCGCGTGCTTCGGCGAAGGCCTGTTCGGCACGATGGCGTCCGTCGGCTGACAGCGAGGCGTGCGAAAGGAACGTGGTAACGCCCCGCTCTCGCAGGGCGGCACCTATTTCCTCGACGAGCTGCCGTGAATCGCAGAAGACCAGCCGTTTCTCGCCTCGATGCAGCAGAGCTACTACCTTCGCCGCGTTGGCGACTGATCCGACGTAGTCGATCTCGACCTCTCCCGGCGGCCTGGCAGCGGTCGCCGTCAGCGTTGGGTGACCGGAGGAAGCCCCCGGCAGCTCATGGACGGAGGCAGGGGCCAGCAGCTCGGTTGGTGACGCTTCGCTCGGCGTCTCGGCGCTGCGCTTTGGCCGTTCCGCGGATGGTGATGCGGGCGCGATGGCGTTCCGGTCCGGGATACGAGTGCCTCGCTCCTGCGCCCAGCGCACCAGCTCCTCGTGCAGCTTGCTAGCCAGCCGCTGCGCCTTGCGCCGGGCGAGCTTGAGCGGAGAGTCTTCGGCCAGGTGGCCGTCACGACGCCAGGTCAGGTCGTCACCGCGCAGGACTCCGGAGTAGTACTTCAGCTCGACCAGGTGAAGCCGCCGTCGGCCGACGAC